>NZ_JBXFWM010000010.1:0-95837 GCF_056856655.1 Stenotrophomonas sp. STEN033 | reverse complement strand
ATGCTCGGCAGGGGGTATCGGTAAAGCGACTGCCGAGCATGGCTCGGCACTACAAAAAAAAAAGCCCGGCATTGCCGGGCTTCTTCTTTGATCGTCGCGCATCCTTACTTGAACAGCGTGTCCGGGTATTCCGGCTTCTGCTCACGGGCCAGCAGCTGCTGCAGGCCTTCGGAGGGGCTCAGTTCGCCGTGCAGTACCGACTGCACCGCCTTGGAGATCGGCAGGTCGATGCCGTGGCGATCGGCCTGACGCATGACTTCATCGGCGGTCTGCACCGATTCCACCACCTGGCCGATTTCCTTCACAGCATCCGGCAGGCTCTGGCCGCGGCCGAGTGCCAGACCCAGACGGCGGTTGCGCGACAGGTCGCCGGTGCTGGTCAGCACCAGATCGCCCAGACCAGCCAGGCCCATCAGGGTTTCCGGCTTGCCACCAATGGCCGCTGCCAGCCGCAGCATCTCGTTGAGGCCACGGGTGATCAGGCCGGCACGGGCGTTCAGGCCCAGCTGCATGCCATCGGCCACGCCGGTGGCCACCGCCAGCACGTTCTTCATCGCCCCGCCCAGCTCGGCGCCGACCATGTCGTCGCCGGTATAGGCGCGGAATGCCGGGCCGTGCATCGCATCGGCCACCTGCTGGGCGAATGCCTCGTCATCACCGTGCACGGTAATGGCGGTGGGCAGGCCCAGGGTGACTTCCTTGGCGAAGGACGGGCCGGTGACGACGGCCAACGGCACGTCCGGGCCCAGCACTTCACGCGCTACTTCATGCAGGAAACGGCCCGAGCCGGGCTCGAAGCCCTTGGTTGCCCAGGCCACGCCTGCCCCGGCCGGCCGCAGCGGCGCCAGCGCGCGCACGGTTTCAGCAAAGGCATGCGAAGGCACCACCACCAGGATCCAGGCCGCACCTTCAACGGTGGCAGCCAGGTCGGTGCTGGCGCGCAGGGATTCTGGCAAGGGAATCCCCGGCAGATACCGGGGATTCTCATGACGCTGATCAATCGCCTCGACTACCGCTGCATCACGTCCCCACAGCACGGTCCGGGAACCGTGCCGGGCCAACAGGGTGGCCAGCGCGGTGCCCCAGGAGCCCGCGCCAAGAACGGCGATCTTTTCCGCGTCGTTCGTACTCATACTGGAACGCAGACGCCGATCAGGCGTTGCCAGCCGGCTCGGAGTCGGCCAGCGAGGCTTCGCCCTGCTGCTGACGCTGACGCAGGGTCTCGGCGTACAGGCCTTCGAAGTTGATCGGCTGCAGGTAGAACGGCGGGAAGCCGCCGGCCTGGATCAGGTCCGACACCATCGAACGCACGTACGGGAACAGGATGTTCGGGCACTGGGTGCCGAGCAGCACGTCGATCGCCTGCGGTTCCAGGCCGATCAGGCCGAACACGCCAGCCTGCTCAACTTCGGCCACATAGGCGGTCTTGTCACCGGCCTTGCAGGTCAGGGTCACGCCCAGCACCACTTCGAAAGCGGTTTCCGACAGGCGCTGCACCTTCTGGTTCAGGTTCAGCTGCAGGTCCGGCTGCACGTTCTCGTTGAAGATGACCGGGGAGTTCGGCGACTCGAACGAAACGTCCTTGACGTAGATCTTCTCGATGGTGAAAGCCGGGCCGTTGGCGGATTCGTCGGCCGGGACTACGCCGTTGGTGTTCTCTTCGGACATTGCTCAAGACTCCAGAACAGATTGTTCATTGAATGGGATTAGTACAAGACCAGCGATGGGGGCGGTTCTTCCCCTACACAAGCCCTTGCTGAAAATTTGCTGACTCAGTTGCGGCCCTTGACCAGCAACAGGTCTGCCGCCTGCCATGCCGGCAGGCCGCCGTCGAGCACGTAAACCTGCTCGTAACCGGCTTTTTTCAGTGCTTTGGCGGCCGTAGCCGAGGCATTGCCGGTACGGCACAGCAGCACCACCGGGCTCTGCTTGGCGTTGGCCAGCAGTTTGTGCGCGGGGGTCAACTGCGCCGGCTGCACATTGCGGCTACCGGCAATATGGCCCTTCTCGAAGTCGGCAGCGGCCGACAGATCGATCACGGTCGCACCGCCGGCATTGATCATATGGGTCAATTCGGACGGCTTGAGCGATTTGTAGCCGCGGAACAGGCGTGCGACCTCGGTGGCGATGATGGCCACGGTCAGGCCGGCCAGGGCCAGCGACAGCATCGGATTTCGGCCGGCGAAGGCCAGCAACTCTTCGTAATTCACTCAGGTCACGGGTCGATAAGCGGGCAGGGATTGTCGCACAGCCGGTGAAAATGCAGCCAATGCCTCATTGGCCCTGCCAAAGATCCGGCAAACCGGCGGCCTGCCACCAGCGCTTGGCTTCCGGGTCCCAACGCCAGCGCTCATTCACCATGACCAGACGTTCGGCCTGGGTATTGCGGTTGATCACGCCCATTTCGACCCGCCGCTCGATGCTGCCATCGGCCCCCACACCGGCCGAACGCTCACGGTAGCTGGACACCTGCAGCTGCCGGTAGCGCTCGCGCTGCAGGTCGGTCAGCGGGTGCTGCTGCAGGTACAGCGGGTCGATGAAGCCTTCCGCCTTCTCGAAGTCGCCCCAGCGCACCGCCGCCACATAGGCATCCTGGGTGGGCACCAGCTTGTTGCGCTGCGACCGGCTCGGCCCTTCCGCCTGCACGCCGCCGGCGACCAGCAACAGGGCGATGACAACGGACTGGAACAGGTTTCGGTACATGCAGACCCCCTTCGGTGATGGCCGATCTTAGCCTTTGCCGAGGGCGACGAAGCGTCCCTCGAACTCGGCCGCGCCGCCCTCGATCGCCGCGCGTACCGTCACCCGGGCACGGCCGCGCTTGGTGAACAGGGTCAGGAAGTCGTCCCAGTCCTGTTCCGGTGCCAGCCGCGCGGTCGCCAGCAGATCGCCGTACACCGGCGCGCGGTAGCGGATGCTGCTGTCGGCCACGTAGACCTCGGCCTGTTTGCCGGCCAGTCCAAGGCGCATGCTGACCAGCGCCCACCCCGACAGGGTCATCACCGAGGCCAGGCTGCCGCCAAAGGCATTGCCCTTGTCGTTGACGTTGACGTCCAACGGCGCCTGCATGCGCAGCACGCCGTTGTCGTAACCGGCGATGCGGATTCCCATCGCCGCAACCGGCGGCATTGCCACGAGCGTGTGCTGGAGCTGTTCCAGCAACACGGTTTCATCAATATGTTCGGACATGAAATCGGACGAAAAACGGAAAGCGCCCGCATAATGCATGGAATGAACCGCCCCGCCTATGTGCCAGCCGACACGGTCTGGCATCTCATCTCGATGCGCCCGCAAGGGCAGCACGACACCTTGCGCAGCGCCGCTGCGCGTTTGGGTGCACGTACCGTGGCGTTGTCGCCCTGGCGCCTGCAGATGCGTACCGATGAGGCAACGCGCGAGCAGCTGGCGGCAGCACGCACCTGCGACCGGCTGGTGTTCACCAGCCCTGCCGCTGCCGAAGCCGCTGCACGCCTGTTGCCCTTGGCCGAGCTGCGTGCCGGCAGCGTGGTCGCCGTGGGCGAAGGCACGGCGCGCGCCTTGCGCCGGCGTGGCGCGGTGAACGTGCACGCCCCGACCCGGATGGACAGCGAGGGACTGCTGGCCCTGCCTGCCATGCAGCACCTGCAGGGACTGCGTGTGGCCCTGGTCACTGCTCCCGGCGGTCGCGGCGTGATTGCCGCACAGGTACGCGAACGCGGTGCCACCCTGCAGCGGATCGATGTCTACGAGCGGCTGCCATTGCCGGTCAGCAAGGCCACCATCGCCCGCTTGCAGGCACTGCCGCAGCCGTATGTCGTGGCGATCAGCAGTGGCGAGGCACTGCAGACGGTGCTGCCCTACCTGCCGCCAGCGTTGCTGCAGCAATGGCAGGACGCTGTAGCGGTCGCCGCCAGCGCACGCCTGGCCACGCTTGCGGCCGAACTTGGTTTCCGCAACATCAGCGTTGCCGCCGGGCCCTTGCCCGGGCAATTGGCCAGCGCCGCCCACGCAGCGGTTTTCCCGGCCGCAGGCTGAGTGCACGCGCAGAGGCGACTTGCAGGCCTGCAGCGCGCGGGCGATGCTTTGCCGGCACCAACAGCGTGGTCACCCTTGTGTCGTGGCCATGCCCGCCAAGGATGTTGCCCCCGATGAATGAAGACGTCGCACCCGCTCAACCGCGCCGCCCGCTGCGCTGGCTCCTGCCGCTGATCGCCATCGCCGCGCTGGGCGCGGCCGGCTGGTTTGGCTGGCACAGCTGGCAGACCCGCCAGCAGCAGGCAGCGCTGGCCCGCGACAGTGCCAGTCAGCAGTTGAGCGCCTTGCAACAGGGGCTGGAAGCCCTGCGCCGCGACCAGCGCGCCAACGCCCGCAGCATCCAGGATGCCGCCGCCACCAACCGCGTGCTGCGCGATGAAGTGCTGGGGCTGAGCCAGCGCAATGCGCTGCTGGAAGAAAACCTCGCCCAACTGGCCGACAGTTCACGCCAAGGCGCGCAGGCCGTGCGCCGCGAAGAGGCGGAACTGCTGCTCAACCAGGCCCAGCAACGGCTGACCTTTGCCGGTGACCTGGACGGCGCCCGTCGCCTGTATGCATTGGCCGCCAACGCACTGGAAGGCATCGACAGCCCCGACTACCTCAACCTGCGCCAGGCGCTGATCCAGGAGCGCAATGCGCTGGATGCGTTGGGCCCGGGCGTACGCGCCCGCACCGCTGCCCAGCTCGAGCAGTGGTCCAGCGAACTGGAACGCCTGCCCGAGCACCTGCAGCTGCCCGCCGACACCCGGCAGCCATGGTGGCAGCAGATGCTGTCGCCGCTGGTGCAGATCCGCCCGGCCGACGGCAAGGTACTGGTTGCCCGTTCCGAGCGCATCGCCGCCAATGACTCGCTGCAGATCGAGCTGAGCCTGGCCCGCGCCGCCCTTGAGCGCGGTGATGACAAGGCCTGGCAGCAGGCACTGGACCGTGCCGACGGGTGGCTGCAGCGGCTGTGGCCGGATTCACCGCAACGCCAGCAGCGCCGCAACGAACTGCGACAGATGCGTGGCGTGGAACTGCGCCCCAACCTGCCCGAACTCGGCAGCACCCTGCAGCAACTGCGCAACACGCGCGCCGCCAAGGACGCACCATGAAGGCTTTCCGTTCCCTGCTGCTGGTCCTGCTGGTCGCCGCCATCGGCATCTTCGGCGCGCAATGGCTGGGCCAGGATTCGGTACGCGCCCTGGGCGAAGTCATCGTCCGCGCCGGCGACCATGATTACATCGCCACCTTGCCGCAGGCCGCACTGGCGGTACTGATCGCCGCACTGCTGGTTTGGCTGCTGTGGTCACTGATCAGCACACCGTTCCGGGCCTGGGCCCGGCACCGCCGCAAGCAGGGGCGCGCGCGCCTGATCGATGGCCTGCAGGCACTGGACAACGGCCAATGGCAACGCGCCGAGAAACTGCTGCAGAGCGCTGCGACCGAGAAAGCCGTACGCCCCATCGCCCTGGTTGCGGCCATGCGCGCAGCCGAAGCACGCGAGGACAACAGCAGCGCCGGCCAACATCTGCAACAGCTGGCCGAAGCCGACCCACACCTGCACGCCCTGCACAGCGCCGAGCGCTGGCTGCAGCTGGACAAGCCACTGGAAGCGATCAACGCGCTGGACCTGCCTGCCCTGCAGCCGCTGCCGCCGCGCGGCCTGTGGCTGCGTACCGAGGCATTGCAGCGCGCCGGTCGCGCCGAAGAGGCTTACGGCCAGCTCGGCGCGCTGCGCCAGCAGCAGGTGTTGCCACCGAACGCTGTTGCCGAACTGGAAACCACGCTCGCCCTGCAGATGCTCGACGAGGCCAGCGACGTCAATACGCTGGCTGCACGCTGGGAAGTGCTGCCCAAATCACTGCGGGTCAGCGCGCAGGCGGTGGCCCACTACGCACAGCGCGCGGTCGCCCTGAACTGGACCGACGTTGCCCTGCGCAGCATCGAACAGACCCTGGACAGCCATTGGGATGAAGCCCTGGTCGCCTTGTACACGCAGCTGCCGGTGGAGAAATTCGATTCGCGCCGCGCCAGTGCACAACGCTGGCTGCAGTCGCATCCCAACAGCCCTGCTTTGCTGCTGGGTCTGGCCCGTCTGGCCGTTGGCCAGGGCCAATGGTCGCAGGCCGAGGAATTCCTGCACAGGGCCATCGCCCAGGATGCCGGCGCCGACGCCTGGGAGGCCCTGGGCGAGGTGTTTGCCGCACAGGATGAGCAGGCGCTGGCCAGCCAGTGCCTGCTCAATGCGGTGCGCCAGCGCCGCGGCCAGCCCGTACAGTCGATCCAACGCCGCAACCTGCACCAGCAGATCCAGGACCAGGCGGTGGCTGAAGAACGCGATGCGCATGGCTTCCCGCGTTTGCCGGGCTGAGTCTCTGCAAGCCCACCCTCGACGCTTTTCGTAACGAGCCGTAATGAACATACCCCCGGACATCCATGCGCGCGTGGTCGCGTTGACCGACGCCATCCTCAACGCCTGCGAAGATGGCGAAGAAGAGGCCAGTGCATCGCTGTATGCACAGCTGCACGCCTACTGCGATTCAATCGCGGCTGCAGGCCGCGACCATCCCTTCCTCTGGGAAACGCTGGCCGACTTCACCGGCGATGACCATGTCGCCATCGCGCACTACAAGCACGCACTGATGCTTGCCAACGCAGCGCAGGCGATCAACTACGAAGCTTCGATCGGCCTGGCACTGGCCGAACGTCTTTCCAACCTGGGCGATGTCGCCGCCGCCCAGGACCATGCACGGCGCGCAGATGCACTGGCGCAACGTACGGACGACTTGCCACTGCGCCAGGCCATCAGCCAGTTCCTGCTGGACCACTCACAGACGCACAGCGAAGACTGACCGCTCCACGCCGGCACGCATATGCGCGCCGGCGTGATTGCGGCCGTCAGCTAGTCACGGCGATAGGGATAGCGCGGCAGACGCGCCAGAAACGCCGTGGATACGCCGCGATATACCGCCAGGTTCACATCGATCTTCCTGGGCTTGAGTATCTGCATGCCGATCAGGCCCCACAGCAGCATCACCAGGAACGTCAGTATCCCCAGGCCGACCACCCATCCACTGTCGAACAGGAAACAGCCAAACAGCGGTACCGCCGAGCACCACGCCATCAGCATGAAATTCAGCCGCCGCTTGCGATGCGCCGAACACAGGCCGACGTTGTGCACCGCCGTCTTGCGCACCGCCAGTGCGGCAATCAGATAGACCAGGAAGTGCAGCAGGATCAGCAGGTACATCCACGGCGAATGCCAGTAGAACTTGCGCTGGCGGTACTCCAGCGCCGGCTTCCCGCATTTGACGCAGTAGCGCGGCAGATCGCTATGCGGCAACGCCAGCAGCTCGTCACCATCGCGCCAACAAGTACTGTTGTCCGGGCTGCTGTTGGCCAGCGGTGGCGGCAAGGCCTCCGGCGCCGCATATGGGTTGAACTCATCCATTCATTGCATCCCCTGTGAAATTCCAGCGGGCCGCCTCCCGAGCGACCCGCACCTGCGCCGTTGGCGTGGCAGTGAAGTATGCGGCAAGCCCGCTCCCTGGAACGTGGCCCGCGAAACCCTCAAGTCGCCGGGATTTTCCCGCTTGTACCGCTCAGCGCTTGGCCGATGGCGAATCCGCGTCACTGGCAGCGGCGGCATCTGCGGCCGCTGCAGCCGCATCTGCCGCGACCCGGACCATGGCTTCCGCGGCCTCTCGCGAAACAGGTCCTGCTGCCGTCTCCTTGGCCGGTGGTGGTGCATTCGCGTCCACCGCCATCGTGTTGACCGCGCTTCTGTCCGCGATCAGCTGCAACTGCTGTGCAATTTCGGCAATGTACTGGCGACGCGCATGCTCGTGATCCGGGCCGGTCAGCAATCGTCCAGGCAGCGGCTGCAGGCGCTCGAAGCGCGTCCGTGCCGCGTCGAAACGGGATAGCCTGCGCTCCCATTCGCCCAGCAGCATCTGGCAATACAGCCATGCTTCATCCTGATCGGCGGCGGCACGCGCATCCGGACATTGCTGCGCGACGGCCGCCGACGCGGCCTGTACATAGCGCGGATACTGCCCGGGCGAGGCCTGCCAGGTGGCACGCTGCAGGACTCCGGCACGGTCCCGCAACGGCGCATCGACCGCTTCGAACAAGCGCGCCAGCATCCAATAGCTGGTTTCGTGGCCACGCATACGCTGGTAGTCGTCACTTTCGACCACGGCGGTCAGGCGCTTGATCTCGTCAGCGCTGTAATCGTCCTTGTAGATGACGAAACCATTGCCCGGGCAGGACACCAGTGGCCACGGCGATTGGATGGCGCCATGCAGGCGTCCGTCGAGGAAGTGGCCGAAGGCCGTGCCCGAGCCCATTTCCTCCGCGCTGAAACGCTCGCCGCCGATCGGGCAGACGTGCTCCACTTTCATGAAGGTCATGGCAGCGGCAGGCGCCGCCACACCTGACAACAGCACGGCCAAACCAATCGCGATGCGCTTCATGCCCTACCCCCGTCCTTTGGTGAGCAGACAATAGGGGGGCCGGGCCGGGCCCTGCAAGGGCCCTGTAGTGCCGACCCATGATCGGCAAGGGGCATTGCCGGGAACGCCCCTGCCGACCATGGGTCGGCACTACAAACGGCGCATCAACGCTCGACGATGGCGACCACGCCCATGCCGCCGGCGGTGCAGATCGATACCAGCGCACGACCGCCACCGCGGGCAGCCAATTCCTTGGCCACGGTGCCGATGATGCGGGCGCCGGTGGCGGCGAACGGGTGGCCGGTGGCCAGCGAAGAGCCCAGCGGGTTGATCTTGGCCGGGTCGATGCGGCCCAGCGCTGCATCCAGGCCCAGGCGGTTGCGGCAGTAGTCCTCGCTTTCCCAGGCGCTCAGCGTGCACAGCACCTGCGCGGCGAAGGCTTCGTGGATTTCATAGATATCGAAATCCTGCAGGGTCAGGCCATTGCGCTTGAGCATTTCCGGCACGGCAGTGGTCGGCGCCATCAGCAGGCCTTCGCCATGCACGAAGTCCACTGCCGAAACCTGCGAATCACGCAAATAGGCCAGCGGCTCGTGACCGTGTGCACGTGCCCATTCCTCGCTGGCCAGCAGCACTGCAGCGGCGCCGTCGGTCAACGGGGTGGAGTTGGCGGCGGTCAGGGTGCCGCGGCCAGAGGCCTTGTCGAAGGCCGGCTTCAAGGTGGCCAGCTTTTCCAGCGAGGTATCCGGACGCAGGATGTTGTCGCGCTCGACGCCGCGGAACGGCGCGATCAGGTCACTGAAGAAACCGCGCTCGTAAGCGGCAGCCAGCTTCTTGTGCGAAGACACCGCCCAGGCGTCCTGTGCTTCACGCGAGATGTTCCATTCCTTGGCCATGTCCTCGCAATGGTCGCCCATGCTCTTGCCGGTACGCGGCTCGGCCACGCCCGGGAACTCGGGCTTGAGCTCGGAGAACTTGAAGCCCTTGAGCAGGGTGCGGATCTTGTCGCCGGTGCTCTTGGCGCGGTTGGCCGCCAGCAGGCGCGCGCGCAGCTTCTTGCCGTAGACGATCGGCACATCGGAGGTGGTATCGGAACCACCGCCGATGCCGGATTCGATCTGCCCCAGGGCGATCTTGTTGGCAACGGTGATGATGCTGTCCAGCGAGGTACCACAGGCACGTTGCAGGGTGATGCCCGGGGTCAGCGGCGACAGCCCGGACGACAGTGCAGCCTCGCGGCCCAGGTTCCAGTCACTGGGATGCTTGATCACCGCGCCCATCGCCACTTCGCCCAACTGCTGGCCATGCAGGCCGAACCGTTCAACAAGCGCCCCAAGCGTACGGACCGACATGCCGAGGTTGCCAACGTCCGAATAAGCGGTGTTCTGACGGCAGAACGGAATGCGGACACCACCGAGGATGGCGACGGGTCGAGCGCTGGGCATGCGGGTACCTGACATGGGAAAGAGTGTTCAAAGTGGCCTGCACGCGATAGCAGGCATAATGGTGTTGAGTGTAGCTTCGAGGCCGTGATGGGCCAACCGCGAATCATGAGCAATTCAAACCCCGACGTGAACGCCCTTGGCGTAGTGGCATTGGAACTGGCTGGCGGCGAGCAGCCCGGCAAGGCAGCCCTGGGCTCCGAGCAGGCTGGTGAACTGGCAGCGCTGATCGGCCGCGACCTGACCAAGCTGGTGCCGCAGGTCAGCGAACTGGACCTGGTCTTCGCTGCGGCGCATTTCGACCCGGCCGAAGTCCTGCGCCCCGGCCTGCCCATTCATCGGCGCCTGGAAGAGCTGCAGATGCGTGCCCCCGGCCGCAATCATGGTGCGCGCCTGCTGGCGTTTGGTGCCGATGCCAATGGCGAGATCCCGCTGCCGCTGCAGGCCGATGCTGCGCTGACCGGCGGTGCGCTGCGGCTGCTGCCGTTCGTGCTGGCTGGCGGCGAAGCGGCGGTGCGCCATGAGGTGCGTGATGCGCTGGAAGAAGTGCTGCTGGCCAATGGCATGGCACAGCCGGACACCGCGCTGCTGGCCCAGAACAGCTTTGCCGCGCAGATCGAACATGCGCGCTATTTCACCGTCAACGACCTGGCCGCGATGATGGCCATGCAGTACGACAACCAGGGCCTGGCGGACTTGTGGCCGATACTGGAGACGGCGATGTTCGCGCCCAACGAAGAACAATGGCTGGAGGCCTCACCCGAACCGTTGCTGCGTTACGTCGGCGGCGAAGTGCGGATAGCCTTGTTCGATCCGGCGGGTTGGTGTGCGCATTACGCGCAGGACAAGAATGACTGCGACCGCCTGCAGCGTGTGTACGAGCAGTACATGATGCGCCAGCGGCAGATGGCCGCGGTGTTGGAAGCGCATGGCATCGACGTGCTGTATGTGCACGTGCATGCCGGGCAGGATGCGAAGGCGTTGCTGGCGCATTGAGTGTGCGCTGGTGAATGCAGAGAGGCCGCGCAAGCGGCCTTTTCTGTTTTGAAGCGGGGTGGAGCAGGGGCAACAGCAACAGCACCCTTCCCCAACCCTCCCCTGCGCGTTGCGCAAGGGAGGGGGCCGTGCATGCAGCAAGTTGATGTTCGCCGCGACCTGCCCCCTCCCTTTGCCGGAGGCAAGGGGAGGGTTGGGGAGGGGTGCAGTTGCTGTTGCCTTTTGCCTGGCCTCGGTCTTCCGACCGGAAAGCTCAGCGGCTGATCAATTTGATAGCGCTGAGTGGAGAGCAGGTGCGAAGGTGAAGGCCAAAGCCGAAGCTAGAGCCAAAGCCAAAAAGCACCCCTCCCCAACCCTCCCCTTCGCTGCGCGAAAGGGAGGGAGACCGTCACTGCACCTTGGTGATCACCGCACAGGCCAGGCGTGCGCCGGCGTTACCGGTCGGCTGGGTCTTGTAGTCGTCCGGGTCGGCGTGGACGATCAGGCCGCGGCCGACGATGTCGAAACCATCACCCACGCCGACATTGACGTTGCTCGCCACCGGGCCGTCGATATGCGCGTTGCCCTGCGCGTCGGCCTTGATGTTGGGCATGTCGCCGCCGTGATGCATCGCCGCGCTGATGCTGCCGTGCTCGCTGCTGCCCGGATTGAAATGGCCGCCGGCGCTGGTGCCGTCCGGCGCGCTGCAATCGCCCTTCTCGTGGATGTGGAAGCCGTGTTCGCTGTCCGGCTTCAGGCCGGTGATATCGCCGCTGGCGCGCAGTTGGCCATCAACCAGGCTGAAATTGATGGTGCCGGCGACCGTGCTGTCCTTGGTCGGTTGCAACTGTGCGGTTGCGATCGGCTTGGCCATTTCCGGCGGTGCCGCCGGGTCGGCAGCAGGCGCGGTTGCCGCCGGCGCTGCAACGGTATCGGCCGGTGCCGCATCGGGCTCTGCGCCCTTGTTACAGGCGGTCAGCGCCAGGGCGCTGGCGAGGAACAGGCTGGTGTGGATCAATCGCATCTGGGTAACTCCCTTGCTGGTCTGGATCGAATCGGGATGGGCGGACGCAATGGGCCCGCTCAGCGCACCACGCGGATCACCGCGCAGGCGACACGCGCGCCGGCATTGCCGGCCGGTTGGCTGCGGTAATCGTCGGCCGACGCATGTACCACCAAGGCGCGCCCAGCGACGTCGTTTGCAGCACCACCGCCGAGGGTAACGCCGCGAAGATGAACGTCCACGTTCGCCACGCCTTCAGCATTGGCCTGAAGATTGTCCATGTCACCGGCGTGGTGCGCGCCGGCACCGGCCCGGCCATGCTGCTGCATGGCCGGGTTGAAGTGACCGCCGGCGCTGCTCGCATCCATCGCGCTGCAGTCGCCCTTTTCATGCACATGGAAGGCCGCCTGCTGGCCGCGCGGCAAACCGCCGATCACCCCGGTGATATGCACACCACCGGCTTCCGGCACCAAGGCCAGACGGCCGCTGACCAGACTTGCCGAGGCCGGCGCCAGATTGGCTTCGGCCATCCTGGCGGTGCTGACCGTCGCCACCGGCGGCGGTGGCGGCTCGGGCTTTGTACGCGGGCTGGTGCCGCAGGCGGCAAGCAGCAAGGTGCTGGTGGCGGTGATCAGAAGCAGGCGCTGGCGCATGGGGAACTCCTTTGATTACGTGCCGACAAGGCTCACGGCCTGGCCTGGCAAGGTGTTGCTGTAAACAGGTCGTGCCAACGATGCCTGTTTGCGGCGCAGCGGTCGAGTGCGGGTTGCATTCAATCGGCGCCACCCAATACGGCAGTCGCACCCGCCTCCGCCGCTTCCACCTTCTGCAATGTGGCCCGAACATCGCGCAGCGCGCCTTCGTGCTGGTCACCATAGACTTCGCGCATGGCCGCCAGCGCCGCGCTGGCGTGCCGGTGGGCGTTGCTACGCTCCCCCATTGCCAGTTCTGCCTCGGCCAGGCCACGCAGGACTTCCGCGGTGATGTGGTTGGCGCGGCCCAGGCTGCGATCTGCAATGGCAAGCAGGGCTTTCTGCTCGTCCCGCGATGCGCTGGCCTGTCCTGCTGCCAGCAGCCAGTTGGCGTGGTTGTGCCGTGCGACCACGGTGGATTGCGATTCCGGACCAAACCGGCGGGCGTTCCACTCCATGGTCGCGCGATAGTGCGGCCCCGCTTCCTGCACCTTGCCCTGTTCACGCAATGCGCTGCCCAACATGCCGCGCACACCGATGGGATAGCCGTTGTCTGGGCCATAGATGCGTTCGTAGGCGGACAGCAACTGCCGGAGCTCAGGCTCGGCACCGGCAAAATCGCGCATGCGCAGCCGTGTTGTCACCAGGTCACGTCGTGCCACCAGGGTCAGCGGATGATCGCGTCCGTTGATGCGTGTGCGCCGCTGCACCACGTCATCCATCAGGGCGATGGATTGGGCGTAATCACCGCTGGTGGACAGCAGGTTCGCATAGCGTTTGACCGCATCCAGTCGTTGCTGGTCATCCGCGGGGGCGATACGGATGAAGCCATCCAGCGCCTCCTTCGCCAGCGCCAGTGCTTCGGGCGCCTTTCCCTGCACGAAACGCACCCAGGACAGGCGTGACTGCATGTCGTAGCCCAGCCAGAGGTGGGCTGGATCGCCAGCACGTGCCCTGGCGATACCCTCATCCAGTACCGCTTGCGCCTCGCTGTTCCTGTCGCTTGCCACATAGGCATCGCCCAGCACCTGCAATGCGCGCAGGCGTTGCAGCTCCATTACCCCGGGATGTTTGTCGGCGAGTTTGCGTATCGCTTCCAGGTGGTCGATGGCGCGCTCATATTCACCCAGCACGATCTGGTTGATGGCAATGATCAAGCGCATGTCCGCAAGCGTGTCCGGGTAGGCAGACAGATCCTGCGGTGCCCGCCGCGACGCATCGTCCAGTACCCGCAGCATCAGGGTCTTGTCCAGGTCCTCGGCCATGGCCGGGTCCATGCTGTCCAGCACCGATGCCAGAAAGCCGGAAGACACCTTGGCGCGCGCGGCTTCCTGGCGTGCTTCGCGCAGCGACCAGGCCGTGGCGACCAGGCCCGCCACCAGCACTGCGACGACAGCCGTTGCAGCCCCGACCATCAGCCGATTGCGGCGCACGAACTTGCGCAGCGACAGCAGGCCGGTGCGGCCTGCCGCCTGTGGCGGATAGTGGCGCAACCAACGACGCAGGTCTTCGAGCAACAATGATACCGACGCATAGCGCTCCGCTCGCTCGGTGCGCAGGGCCTTGCTGGCAATCGCGTCCAGGCCATCGCGCAATTCCCGCAGCAGCTGCGTCGGCTTGCTGCCGCGCGCAGCGGCAAGTTGCTGCTGCCGCTCCGGCGCGAGGCTGCGCAGGTGCTGCGATGGTACCTGCAGCAAGGGCGCCTGCGGCCGCGCGCCGCAGGCCAGTTCGTAGAGGATCGCACCGAGTGAGTACACGTCGCTGCGCGCGTCAACATCACTGCCCGGCAGCGATTGCTCGGGGCTCATGTACCCCGGCGTGCCACCGCCGCCGCTGATCTCCGTACTCGCGGTTTCCATGGCGATGCCGAAATCGATGATCTTGGGCATCGCCTGCCCGTCAATGCTGCATACCAACACATTGCCGGGCTTGAGGTCGCGATGGATCACGCCCTTCTGGTGTGCGTGCTGAACGCCTTCGGCGACCTTTACCAGCAATTCGATGCGTTCGCGCAGGCTCGATGCGTGCTGGTCGCACCAATCGGTGATGGCTTGGCCCTGGATGTATTCCATGACCAGGTAGGCGCGTCCCTCCGGGTCGATGCCGGCATCATGGATCTGCGCGATGGCTGGATGCTGCATCTGCGCCAGCAGCCGGCATTCGTACTCGAAATGCAGGTGACGACGTTCGCTCAATGCCTGCGAGCGCACCAGCTTCAGCGCGACCTCACGTTCATAGGCACCATCGGCGCGCTGCGCCAGATACACCTTGCCCATGCCGCCTGCGCCAATCATCCGCTGCACCGACCACGGCCCGAACCGGGTGCCTGCGGCGATGTCGGCCTCATCCACCTGCAGCAGCACTTCTGCCGCGCGTTGCAGTGGCTCGCGCAACCTTCGTGTCGCGTCCCCGTCGGCAGCGAGCAACGCCAGCAGCTCCTGTCGCAACTCCGGGGTCTCGTCCGTCTGCGCATAGACGAAATCGATGCGTTCGCTTTCCGGAAGATCGGTCGCCTGGCTGAATAATTCGACCAGCCGGCGCCATGCCTCGGCACTCAACATGGGTAGGACCGCCGCGCCGGCAAGGCCAGCTGCTCATGGACCCGCGCGGGAGACGCCGCTGCAGCCCTGCAATGCACGCAGAAACAAGGGTTCATAAGCGCGTTCCCATCCGCCAACGCCGCCGTCGGCTCCATGGGGAGCCGAGTATACATACCGCCCTTCGGCGGGCACCGAAGGAGCTGGCAACTCAGCGGCGCCGGCTTGGCCCGAGTTTGCGGGTAACGGTGTTGCGCCCCAGTCCCAGCCGCGCTGCGGCATCTGCACGGTGACCGCCGGTAACGTCCAACGCCACCTCCAGCAGCACATTGTCCAGGCGCTCGCGTGCTTCGGCATGCAGGCCGTGGGCACCTTCGGCCAGACGCTGCCGCGCCCAGGCGGCCAACGCCCGATCCCAGTGCTGCGGCGCGACCGCCGCCATGCTGGCTGCCGCGCGACCGCCGCGGTTCAGCGCGGCCTGCACGTCTTCGGCCGATACGGTGTCGGCCACGGCCAGCGCCGCCAGCCGCCAGCAGACGTTTTCCAGCTCACGGACGTTGCCCGGCCATTGGTGCTCGCGCAGGGCTTTGACGGCGGCAGCGGACAGGCGCTTGGGCGGCATGTCGAGGCGGCGGGCGGCGTTGGCCAGGAAGTTCTCGGCCAGCTGCGGCACATCGCCCAGGCGCTCGCGCAGGGGCGGCAGCAGCAGGCGCACCATGTCCAGGCGATGCAGCAGGTCGGCGCGGAAACGGCCTTGCTCGACCAGGGTTTCCAGATCCTGGTGGGTGGCCGCGACCACCCGCACGTCGACGCGGATCAGCTCGCGGCCGCCGACGCGGAAAAACTCGCCCTCGGCCAGTACGCGCAGCAACCGCGTCTGCAGGGCCAGCGGCATGTCGCCGATTTCATCCAGGAACAAGGTGCCGCCGTCGGCCTGCTCGAAGCGGCCGATGTGGCGTTTGCTGGCACCGGTGAAGGCGCCGGCTTCGTGGCCGAACAATTCGCTTTCCAGCAGTTCGGCCGGGATCGCGGCGGTATTGAGGGCGACGAACGGCCCTTTGGCGCGCGGGGATTCGCGGTGCAGCGCATTGGCGACCAGCTCCTTGCCGGTGCCGGTCTCGCCGTTGATCAGTACCGACAGCGGCGCCTGCGCCAGACGGCCGATGGCGCGGAACAGCGCGCGCATGGCCGGGGTGTCGCCGATCAGCTGCGGCGGGCCTTCGTCCCTCGCCGCCGGTGTTGGCGGCACCACCGGCGCCGGCAACTCCTCGGCCTCGGGCAGCGCGCGCCGCGCCAGCTCCACCGCATCATCCAGATCGAAGGGTTTGGACAGGAACTCATGCGCGCCGCCACGGAAGGCGCCGGCGGTGCTGGCGACATCGGTATACGCCGACATCACGATCACCGGCAGCTGCGGGTGCGCGGCCTTGAGCTTGTCCAGCAATACCAGGCCGTCATCACCGGGCATGCGCACGTCGGTGAACAGCAGGTCCGGCACCGGTTGCCGCGCCAGGGCATCCAGCGCCGCAGCCGCACTGTCGAAACCCTCGACCGTATAGCCGGCATCGCGCAGGGCGGTGGTCAACACGAAGCGCACCGAGCGGTCGTCATCGACCACCCAGACGGTCGCAGCCTGTGTGGACTTATGCATCGCTCACCTCCGGCGCTTCCTCAGCGGCAGGCAGCGGTAGCAGCACGGTGAACACGGTGTGTCCGGGGCGCGAGCGGTAGCTCAAGGTGCCGCGATGCTCGCGTGCGACCTGCTGCGCCAGCGCCAGGCCCAGGCCGGTGCCTTCGGCACGGCCGCTGACCAGTGGCAGGAACAGGTGCTCGGCCAGTTCTTCCGGTACGCCGCGACCGTCGTCGGCCACTTCCAGGCGCAGGGCCAGCGCATAGGGCTGCTCGGCAATGCGCAGGCCGTGCTCGACACGGGTGCGCAGGGTGACGCTGGTGGCGCCTGCCTGGATGGCGTTGCGCACCAGGTTCAACAAGGCCTGGGTGAGACGGTCGGCGTCGCCGGGGAACTCGGGAATGCTGGGGTCGTAATCGCGCAGCAGGCGCACCGACCAGCCGGCTTCGTTCTCGACCAGGCGCAGCACCCGCTCCAGTGCGGCATGGATGTTCAGCGGCGCATGCGGGCGCTGCGGTGCCGGCGACAGCAGCTGTTCCAGCAAGGTATTGAGGCGTTCGATCTCGGCGCCGATCAGTTCGATCAGCTCGCGCTCGTCGGCATCGCGGCCGCTGGCGCGGCGCGCCAGCAGCTGGGCGGCGCCCTTGAGGCCGGCGAGCGGATTGCGCAGTTCATGGGCCAGGCCTTTCAGCGCCGCGCTGAAGGCGCCGGGCAGCACCTGCGCCGGATCGGCGCCCTGGAACTCGTCCACCGGGTGCGCTTCCAGCAGCCAGCCGCCCTGCTCCAGCGCGCTCAGCCAGCCATCGGCGAAGCGCGGTGCCTCGCCTGGCAAGGCCAGGGTCAGCCGTGGCAGGCGGCTCATGTCGGTGGCCGGGTTGGCCAGGCGCTGTGCCAGCACCTCACCCTGCGCTTCCAGCGACACCAGCGGCTGGCCAAGCAGGCGCCGCACGCTGACCCCCAGCCAGCGGCAGAAGGCCGGGTTCGCCCCCTGGATACGGCCATCCGCGCCACACCAGACCAATGGGGTGGCCAGCAATTCCGGGGTCGGCGAGAAATCGGCGTCGGTCATTGCACCAATATAGTGCAAAGCGGCCGCATCACTGCTTCTGCAACAGCAGGGAATGCAGGATGCGGGCGTCCTCGGCATCGAGTTCGGCCGGCAGCGTGTCGCTGCCGCGGAAGCGGCGGTGGAAGGCGCGTGCGGCGGCAGCCCGGTCGTCCAGCGCGTAGCCGAAGGCCTGCATCGCCATCCAGCTGTCAAAACCGGCCGGCGCCGGGCCGTGCTTCGGGTCTGGCCACAGGCCGAAACCGGCTTCGGCCAGCTGCTGCCACGGGAAATAGCGGCTGGGGTCGGCCTTGCGGGTCGGTGCCAGATCGGCGTGGCCGATGATCTGGCTGCGCGGGATGTTGAAGCGCGTGCACAGGTCCTCGAGCAGGCGCAGCAGGCTGGCGATCTGCGGTTCGGTGAAGGGGCTGCTGCCGTCGTTGTCGATCTCGATGCCGATCGAGGTGGAGTTGAGATCGGTGAAGCCGCCCCAGCGGCCACCACCGGCATGCCAGGCACGTTCGCCATCGGCCACCAGCTGATAGAGCTCACCATCGCTGCCGACCAGGTAGTGCGAGCTGACCTTGCCGCCGCTGTTGGCACTGCGCAGCGTGTCCAGGCTCTGCTGCACCGAGTTCTGCTCGGTGTGGTGCAGCACGATCAACACCGGCTGGCGGTCGTTGTAGTTCGGCGACGGCACCCAGTGCGCGAGCGGATTGCGGTCCGGTGTGGAGGTACAGGCGGTCAGCGTGGCCAACAGGGCGAGCGGCAGCAGCAGTCTGGTCTTCATGGGGGACATTGCACGTTGCCGGGCGCGGCATTGCAAGTGCATCCAGGCATGGCAAGGCGGGTGCGTCGATATGGATTGCATGCATTGGAGGGCCTGCTCAGGAAGTGGAGGCCACGACCGCGTTCGGCTGCGGATGACTGGCCGTTGTGGCTAGGCTATGCAGACGAAGTGCTGTGATGTCTGCCGGAGCAACCATGCGTGATTCACTGAAACAGAAGATCGTTGCGGTCTGCGATGCGAAGATCGCGGCGAAGGGGCCGACGGTTGGGGTGTCGTTCTACGCGTTCTTCGCCAACCGCAATGACGACCCTGAGTTGTTGATGGAAGCGGCTACGTGGTGGATATCGATCCAGCGCCTGGATCATTTCGAGAAGGCTGAGAAGGTGAAGGCGCTGGTGCTGGCTGAGGGCTAGCGCACTGTGGGCTTCTTCGATTTGGCCTCGACCGTACGGTGATGCTGCTTCGGCTTACCCTCTCCCCAACCCCTCTCCCGCAGGGAGAGGGGCTTCAGAGCGGTAGTGCCGAGCCATGCTCGGCAGGAGCTTTCCCGGTAAAGCCTCAAAAGCTGCCCTCACCCCAACCCCTCTCCCGCACGCGGGAGAGGGGCTTCAGAGCGGTAGTGCCGAGCCATGCTCGGCAGGGGCTTTCCCGGTAAAGCCTCAAAAGCTGCCCTCACCCCAACCCCTCTCCCGTTAAACGGGAGAGGGGCTTTGAGCAACAGCTTATGCCTCGTAGGCCGATTCGCCATGGGTGGTCACGTCCAGGCCGGTGCGTTCGGCCTCTTCGCTGACACGCAGGCCAACCAGCGCGCGGACCACCAGCAGGATGACGGCGGTGACGACGGCCGACCACAACACGGTGAAGCCCACGCTGACCACCTGCACCCACAGCTGGTGGCCGATATCCAGATCAACCTTGGTACCCCCCAGCGACTGCGCGCTGAAAACGCCGGTGAGGATGGCGCCAACAATGCCGCCCACGCCATGCACGCCGAACACGTCGGCGGTGTCGTCGGCCTTCAACAGCCGCTTCAAGCCGGTTACGCCCCAGACGCAGACCATGCCGGTGACGAAACCAATCACGATGGCGCCCAACGGCCCCACCGTGCCGCAGGCCGGGGTTACACCAACCAGCCCGGCAACCGCGCCCGAGGCTGCGCCCAGTGCCGAGGGATGGCCCTTGGTGATCGCTTCCACCAGCGTCCAGCCCAGCACCGCTGCGGCCGTCGCCAGCACGGTGTTGATGAAGGCCAGCGAGGCCACGGTGTCGGCAGCAGCGGCCGAGCCGGCGTTGAAACCGAACCAGCCCACCCACAGCAGCATCGCGCCGATCCAGGTCAGCGGCAGGTTGTGCGGCTTCAACGCGGTCTGGCCATAGCCCAGGCGCTTGCCGACGAACCATGCGGCCACCAGGCCGGCAACACCGGCGTTGATGTGCACCACGGTGCCACCTGCAAAGTCGATCGCGCCCATCTCACCGAGATAGCCGCCACCCCAGACGATGTGCGCCATCGGGATATAGCTCAGGGTGAACCACAGCGCGGAGAACAGCAGCACCGCACGGAACTTGATGCGTTCGGCGAAGGCACCGACGATCAGTGCTGTGGTGATGCCGGCGAAGGTCGACTGGAAGGCGACGAACAGGAAGTCCGGCAGGCCAGCGATCGGCGTATTGCCCACCGAGTCCGGGGTGAAGCCCTTGAGGAAGGCAAACTCGGTGAAAGAACCAAAGAACTGGTTGCCGGCACTGAACACCGCGCTATAGCCATAGGCCACCCACAGCATCAGCACCAGCGAGAACACCACCAGCACTTGGCTTAGCACGGATAGTACGTTCTTGGCCCGCACCAGGCCGCCATAGAACAGGGCCAGGCCGGGTACGACCATCATCAAGACCAGCAAGGTGGCGGTGAGCATCCACGCCACGTCGCCCTTGTCGAAACTGGGTGTTGCTTCTGCAGCGGCTGCGGGTACGGCCGCTGCCGGTTCGGCCGCCGCTTCCGTGGTGCTTGCAGGCTGGGCCTGCGTTTCCTGTGCCCATGCCGTGCTGGAAAACATACCCAGCAGCAGCACGCTGAGCATGAAAGACAGGCACAAGCCTCCGAACCGGGTGTTCAACCCGGTGAAAAATTCCGTTCGCATTGTCGACTCCGGTTGTGGGGGTGGAACCTGCCAGCGACCCGTTGTCACCTGGCGGTCGCTGCCGCCGGAGGACGGGGCGGTGCGGTTCTTACAGCGCGTCTGCGCCTGTTTCGCCGGTGCGGATACGCACCACCTGCTCAAGCGCGGTAACGAAGATCTTGCCGTCACCGATCTTGCCGGTGCCGGCGGCGCCCTGCAGCGCTTCGATCACCGCCTCGACGTTGTCGTCGGTGACGGCGGTCTCGATGCGGATCTTGGGAAGGAAATCGACGACATATTCGGCGCCACGGTACAGCTCGGTGTGGCCTTTCTGCCGCCCAAAGCCCTTGACCTCGGTGACGGTGATGCCGGAAACGCCTGCGGCGCCCAAGGCTTCACGCACTTCGTCGAGCTTGAATGGACGGATGATCGCGGAGATTAATTTCATGCGCATGTCCCGATGTGGAGGAGACCGGCCTGCGGCTGCGGGCCGGCATCGTGTCTTCCACCGGCCGCTGTGCGACCGCTGGCTGTTGCGCCGAACGCATCATGGGCCTGGCTGTTGCCACCGGCAGTGCTGCCGGCCGCTACAACCACGCGGGAGGGAGGACTGGCCCATGCCGCGCGCTCGGATTCTCTTGCCCCTGCAGGTGTGTTGTTGGCGGCTGCATCGCCCTTGTGCTCCCCAGCAACAAAGGCGGCGGCGATGACGCAGATGGGAGGGGGAGGGTCCGCGCCACCGCCGCCTAACAACAGCTAGCAACTACACCTGGTGTTGCCGGCGGCCAGCACGCTGTACTGGCCGCCGTTACATCAGCTTGCGTAGTACAGCTGGTATTCCAGCGGATGGGTCGCCGCGCGGAACGCGGTGACTTCCTTCATCTTCAACGCGATGTAGGCATCGATGAAGTCGTCGCTCATCACGCCACCGGCCTTGAGGAACTCGCGGTCCTTGTCCAGTGCTTCCAGTGCCTGGTCCAGCGAGGAGCAGACCTGCGGGATCAGCTTCTCTTCTTCCGGCGGCAGGTCGTACAGATCCTTGTCGCTCGGTGCGCCCGGGTCGATCTGGTTCTTGATGCCGTCCAGGCCGGCCATCATCAGCGCGGTGAAGGTCAGGTAGCCGGACTGGATCGGATCCGGGAAGCGCATTTCGATGCGACGTGCCTTCGGGTTGGACACCCACGGAATGCGGCACGAGGCCGAGCGGTTGCGGGCCGAGTAGGCCAGCATCACCGGTGCCTCGAAGCCCGGCACCAGGCGCTTGTAGCTGTTGGTGCCGGAGTTGGAGAAGGCGTTGATGGCACGAGCGTGCTTGAAGATGCCGCCGATGTACCACAGCGCCATCTGGCTCAGGCCGCCGTAGCCGTCACCGGAGAACAGGTTGGCGCCGCCCTTGGCCAGCGACTGGTGCACGTGCATGCCGCTGCCGTTGTCGCCGACCAGCGGCTTGGGCATGAAGGTCACGGTCTTGCCGTTGCGGTGGGCAACGTTCTTGATGACGTGCTTCATGCGCTGCAGTTCATCGGCCTTGGTGACCAGGGTGTTGAACTTGGCACCGATCTCGCACTGGCCGGCATTGGCCACTTCGTGGTGGTGCACTTCGACTTCGATGCCGACCTTTTCCAGCACCTTGCACATCTCGGCGCGGATATCGTGCAGCGAGTCGGTCGGCGGCACCGGGAAGTAGCCGCCCTTCACTGTCGGGCGGTAGCCGCTGTTGGTGCCGTCGTAGCTCTTGCCGGTATTCCAGGAGCCTTCCTCGGAGTTGATCTTGAAGAAGGTGTGGCCCATGTCGTTGGCGAACTGGACCGAATCGAAGATGAAGAATTCCGGCTCCGGGCCGAAGAAGGCCAGGTCGGCGATACCCGAGGACTTCAGGTACGACTCGGCGCGCTTGGCGATGCCGCGCGGGCAGCGGCCGTAGCCCTGCATGGTGGCCGGGTCCAGCACGTCACAGGTCAGCACCAGGGTCGGGTCGGCGTAGAACGGATCCAGGTAGGCGCTGTCGGCGTCCGGCATCAGCACCATGTCCGACTCGGCGATGCCCTTCCAACCGGCGATGGAGCTGCCATCGAACATCTTGCCTTCCTCGAACAGCGATGGCTCGATGATCGAGACCGGGAAGGTCACGTGCTGCTCGATGCCACGCATGTCGACGAAACGCAGGTCGATGAACTCGATCTGGTTGTCCTTGATCAGCTTCTCAACGTTTTCCAGGGACATCGGGTGAAACCTCGGATGGGTGGTGATGTGCAGGAATAAAAGCAAATGACGTGCCAACTTTTGTATCGCAATAAGTCATTGTTTTAATTGATATCAATGCAGCGCTGCAGGCGGCTTTGAGCACCATTTTGGTGCTGATTTCATTCCATGCACCATTCAGGTGCGCAACACGCAATGCTCTATGCTGTGCCCGCCTTTCCCATACCAACCCTCATGTCCGACCTGCTCTCCGCCCTGTTGCTGGGCATTCTTGAAGGCCTCACCGAATTTCTCCCGATTTCCAGTACCGGCCATCTGCTGATCGCCCAGCATTGGCTGGGCGCACGCTCGGACTTCTTCAACATCGTCATCCAGGCCGGCGCGATCCTCGCGGTGCTGCTGGCGTTCCGGCAGCGGCTGTGGTCCTTGGCCACCGGCTTGAACCAGCGTGAGAACCGCGACTACGTGATGAAGCTGGGCGTGGCCTTCCTGGTCACCGCCGTGGTCGGCCTGCCGGTGCGCCTGGCCGGCTGGGAACTGCCCGAAACCGTCACCCCGGTGGCGTGGGCGCTGGTCATCGGCGGCGTCTGGATGCTGATCGCCGAGCGTTTTGCCGGGCGCCTGCCGGACAGCGACACGGTGACCTGGAAGGTTGCCGTCGCCGTTGGCCTGGCGCAGGTGGTGGCCGGCGTCTTCCCCGGTACCTCGCGCTCGGCCGCGGCCATCTTCCTGGCCCTGCTGCTGGGCCTGACCCGTCGCGCCGCGGCCGCCGAGTTCGTGTTCCTGGTCGGCATTCCCACCATGTTCGCCGCCAGTGGCTACGCCTTGCTGGAAATGTTCAAGAAAGGCCAGCTGGGCAATGAAAACTGGGCCGACGTAGGCGTAGCCTTCGTGGCAGCGGCAATCACCGGTTTCATCGTGGTGAAGTGGCTGCTGAGCTATATCAAACGCCGCCCCTTCACCGGCTTTGCGCTATACCGCATCGCATTGGGCTTCGGCCTGCTGTTGTTTTTGCCTGCTGGCAACTGAACGTGCAGTCGCAAGTGCAACCCCGACAAACGGCCATGGCCGTTTGACGTTCTGACTTTTCCAACGCACCACAAGGAGTTCACCATGAAGCGCATTCTTCTGTTGGCACTGCCCATCGCCCTCATGACCGCCTGCAGCAATCCGCCGGCCAGCACCAAGAGCGAAACCGCAGCGACCCCCGACACCAGCACCGCCGCTCCTGCCGCGAACCTCGACACCACCCAGCTGGCTGCAAACCACTGGCTTCTGGACAACGCCGTGGACGCCAGCGGCAAGCGCATCGACGGCCTGTTCGTGCAGGCTGACAAGCCGCTGACCCTGGATTTCAAGGACAACCGCCTGTCGGTCAGCAATGCCTGCAACAACATCGGTGGCGGCTACACCCTGGAAGCCGGCGCGCTGACGGTTGGCAACCTGATGTCCACCAACAAGGCCTGCCAGGGCCCGCTGATGGCGCTCGATGGCCTGATCAGCGAGCGTCTGCAGGGCAAGCTGAGCGTGCGTGCACTGGATGCATCGGCGATGACCCTGGTCACCGAAAAGGGTGACGTGCTCAGCTTCCGCGCCGAGCCGACCGCTGAAACCCGCTACGGTGGCCCGGGCGAAACCGTGTTCCTGGAAGTCGAGCCGCAGACCAAGCCCTGCCCGCACCCGCTGATGAAGGACGCCACCTGCCTGCAGGTGCGTGAGGTGAAGTACAACGAGCAGGGCCTGGAACAGGGCAAGCGCGGTGAGTTCACCAACTTCTACGGCAACATCGAGGGCTATACCCACGAGCCGGGCGTCCGCAACGTGCTGCGCCTGAAGCGCTATGAGATCAAGAACCCGCCGGCTGACGCACCGTCGCAGGCCTATGTGCTGGACATGGTGGTGATGTCGGAAATGGCCAAATAAGCCATCGCCGTTGAACAAGCAGAAAGGGCGCCTTGCGGCGCCCTTTCTGCTTTGTAGAGCCGAGCCATGCTCGGCTGGGAAAGCTTCATCTGTAGAGCCGAGCCATGCTCGGCTGGGGCATTACCAGGAACCCCTTGCCTAACTTGGCTCGGCACTACGCCCCCTCCCTTGCACCGAAGCCGGAGGGGAGGGTTGGGGAGGGGTCGCTCTTGCCCCCTGCCGAACATGGCTCGGCACTACGCCCCCTCCCTTGCGCCGAAGGCGGAGGGGAGGGTTGGGGAGGGGTCGCTCTTGCCCCTGCCGAGCATGGCTCGGCACTACATGGCTAGGCCAGCGCTTTGTTCAACGTATAGGTGCCGTGCACGGCTGCCTCGGCCAATACGTGGCCCTGCATGGCGCGGTACACGTCGGCGGCGGTGAATGCCCCTTCCACCGGCAGACGCTCCACATCCAGCGCAAACAGACGGAAGAAATAGCGGTGCAGGCGCTCGTCGTTGAACGGCGGGTACGGGCCGTCATAGCCGTAGTACGTGCCGCTCATCTGTGCATTGCCGGCAAACCAGCCGGTGTAATCGTTGATGCCCTGGCGTGCACCGGCCGGACCGGTCGGCTGCGTCTTGCCATGCGCGGTGAAGCCATCGCTGCAGCTGCCGGCAGCGATCTCGCGCAGCTCGGCAGGAACATCCACCATCACCCAATGCACGAAATCACCACGCGGTTGGTCCAGCGGGATGCTGACGTCGTCGCGGCCCACCAGCTCGGCCACCGTCGGCACATCCGGGTCCACGCAGATCAGCGCGAACGAGCGCGTGCCTGCCGGCACATCACGCCATGCCAGCTGCGGATTACGGTTGCCGGCGAAGCCATGGGCATCACCGGCGGCAAATTCGGCCGCAATCGGCTGCCCATTCTGAAAACTCTGGCTGTCCAGTTTCATGCTTTCTCCTTGCTCAGGCTTCGGGATAACCCAGACGCACCGCGACCGGGGTCAGCAGCGCAAACTCAGCCGCCAGCACCTGTGCGTAATGACGCCAATGGCCGGCCGAAATGGTGCCTTGACCCAGGCTGCGCACCGGCGGGAAACGCAGGCCAAAGGCCTGCTCCAACAGCGCACCCATCGCCTCCGGATCGTTCACCGCGTCGTCGGTACGGATGATCATGTGGGTATACAGCTCCTGCTCGTGCAGCAGTGCCACCTGCGCCAGCGCGCGCGCCAGCCACTGCGCTGCCTCGTTGCACGAGGTCACCGCCAGCGGTGCCGGTGCACCCAGCGCCAGCCACTCCACCAGCATGTCGCGCGGGTCACGCAGGGCGATGACAAGGCGGCCTTCCGGCAATTGCGGGCGCAGCGCCCACAGCAGCGCGTTGTCCCACCACAGCAGCCAGTCGATCACGTTGCCGTCTTCGATGCCGCGTGCCGGCAGCGCCTCACGCCACTGCTGCACCAGCTGTTCCGGCGTCAGTGCGTCGGTTGCCAGTCGCTGCAGGGTCAGGAAGTTCTGGAACGCATCATTGGGCGGGGTCGGTCCGAAGCGGTCAGCGCGCAATACACGGCTGCCTGCCGCCATCACCATTGCCACCCGCTCCACGCCCGAACCCGGTGCGCCCCACAGGAACATCGGCCTGATCGGGTTGTCACCCGCCACCTCACCCATCGCCGGCCATTCGGCCGGTGCCCGCGCCTGCTGCGGCAGCGGCACACGGTTGGGTGTCATCTCTTCATGCAGGCGCAACCAGGTAGCCACTGCGCCGGCATGATCACCCGCGCGGTCCTGGATGGCACCCAGCCAGCTGCGCACACTCGCACGCGCCTGTTCCGGGGCGTTGTCCACCAGCTGCTGCACATGCGCGATCGCCGCACTCGGCTCACGCTGCAGCAGGGCTTCGACAATGCGCCGCTCGCCACTGACCCGTCCCGGCTCCAGGGCGACGATGTGATGGGCCACGGCCTCGGCCTCCTCGGCCTGGTCGTTCATGTCATGCAGGCTCATCCGCGCTTCCAGCGCTGGCAGGTGCTCCGGCATCGCCGCCAACCAGCGTTCGACCACGTCGACCGCCTCCTCGCTGCCGACCTGGGCCACGGCCAGCCGTGCCATCCACAGGTCATGCAGCTGCGGCTGCGCCTGCACGGCGGCTTCCAGCTCATTGCGCGCTTCTTCCTCGCGGCCCAGGCGCTGCCAAGCCATCAGCAACATCTGCAGCGTCGGGCGATCACCTGGCACCTGCTGCAGCAACGGCAACAGATGCTCCAGCGCCTGCAGCGGCTGGCCCGAGGCCAGCTCCAGCTCACCGGCCAGGCGGCGCATGCCCGGGGTATTACCCTGTGGCGTGGCCAGTACCTCGCGCATCATCTCGGCCGCGCGGTCCAGGTGCCCCTGGCGCAAGGCCAACTGCACGACCAGGCCACGCAGCGCGTGGTTGCTCGGGTTCAATTCGATCACGCGGCGGAACGCCTGCTCGGCAAAGGCCAGCATGTCCTTGCCCAGATAGGCGAAGCCCAATGCGTACAACACGCGGACATCACCCGGCAAACGGCTGCTGGCGGCCGACAGGATGGCCAGCGCGCGGTCAGCGTCGCCGCGCCGCAACGCGACCATGCCTTCAATCGCGCCCAGTTCGGGACTGTCCGGATCGACACGGGCAGCCAAGCGCCCGAGCCGGTCGGCCTCGTCGATATCGTCACGGCCCAAGGCCAGGTGCGCCTGCATCAGGTAGGCGGAGAACTCGTTGGGGTTCAGCGCGGTGCTGCGGTCCAGTGCCTGCCCGGCAGCGTCGATCTGACGCTGTGCCAGCAGCAGGCCGGCATGTTGCAGATGCAGGGCGGCATCGTCCGGTGCCAGGCTCAGTGCCTGCTCCAGGCTGGCCTGGGCCGGCTCCAGCTGCTCATCCTGCTGCAGGGCCAGCGCCAGCCAACGGTGGGCCTGGGCCTGCTGCGGTTCCGCGCCAACCCATGCCTGGGCCAGGGTCACGGCCTCGTCGGTGGCATTACGGCGCAGGGCTTCAATGATCTTGTCTTGCATGGCGGTCCAGCGTGAGCGCAAACCTGCATTGTAGCGGCCCCGGCCGCGCCCGCCGGGTTCAGCCGACGGCGGCAGCCAGATGCTGCGCCACCCAGCGCTCGGAGAAGCCATCGCCACGCAGGTTCTCGATGAAACCGCAGTGGCCGCCCCAGCGCGCGATCTCCAGATGCGCGTCGGCCGGCAACTGCCAGTGGTCGAAGGTGGTGAACGGAATCACCGGGTCGTCGGCGGCCATCAGGATGTCGGCCGGCACCTGCAGCCCGGCCAGCTTGCTGCCGGCGATGGAGTAACCGTCGAAGTACTCCTGCAACGAGCCGAAGTCGGTATGCCGGTCCACCAGCCAGCCGGTCAGCGCGCGGATGTCCAGCTTCAGCACGCTGTCATCGCAGTCGGCCAGCTCCGGGAACAACGCGCGCTTGCGCCGCAGCGAGCCGGTCCATTTGCGGCGGAAATACCAGTCGTACATCACCGGACCGCGCTCGATGCTGTCCATGGTGATGCCCGGATCCAGCACCGGGCATACCGAGGCCACGTGCCGCAGCGGCACCCCGGCCGCTGGCGCATGCAAGGCCAGCCGCAATACGAAATTGCCACCCAGTGAGTAGCCCGCCGCCACCATCGGCAGGTCGGCAAAGCGCTGCGCCACATCACCGGCGGCATTGACCACTTCGTCGATACGACACGAATGGAAGATGCCCGGATTGAGGTGGTGGGTGTTGCCGTGATCGCGGAAGTTCAGCCGCACCACGTCAAAGCCCTGCTCCAGCAGACGTACGGCGGTCATCCGCATGTAGCTGGATTCGGCACTGCCCTCCCAGCCATGCAGCAGCAACGCCAGCGCCTTGGGTGGCGTGCCCGGCAGCCGGCTGTGCCAGGCCTGCAGGCGCACACCGTCGCCGCCATCGAGCATCAGTTCCTGGGTCAGCGCACCGGTGCCGGCCA
Source organism: Stenotrophomonas sp. STEN033 (assembly GCF_056856655.1). Lineage (NCBI taxonomy): Bacteria > Pseudomonadati > Pseudomonadota > Gammaproteobacteria > Lysobacterales > Lysobacteraceae > Stenotrophomonas > Stenotrophomonas sp. STEN033. Next base: position 67,066 of record NZ_JBXFWM010000010.1, on the reverse strand, counting down.
GCAGTTGTTTGCCGCGCCGCAGCCGCACCCGGCTGGATGCCAGCATCGACTGCAGGTGCGGGTTCCGCAGCCAGCGCGGTGGCTGGTAATTGCAGGCGCTCAGCATGGCCGACCCGGTTGGCGAGGACTGCCCAACGCTGTGGTGGCCGCGGTACGCACCTTATGGCCCTTCCATCACCGCCACGATGCGCGCGCGCGAGGTTTCGGCAATGCGCCGGCGACCTTCCAGATCCTGGCTGCCGATCGGCTCCAGGAAATGCACCTCACCACGCCGTGCCGGCTCACCCAGCAGACGCAGGAAGTTGCCGGCGAAGCTCTCGCCCGGCGCGAACGCCACCGTGGTCTGCGCATCACCGCGCACGCCATAACGCAGCGCTATCGGCTGCACCGGCACGCCGGCTTCCACCGCCGCCTGGAAGATGCGCGCATGGAACGGACCCACCTCGGTGCCGCCACGGGTGCGCCCTTCCGGGAACACCGCCACCGGCCGCTGTTCCTGCAGGCGCTTGACCATCTCTTCCATCACCCCGCCCAGCGACTCGGTGTTACCGCGCTGGTGGAAAATGGTGTGGCCACGGCTGGCGACCCAGCCGACCACCGGCCAGCCGGCGATCTCGCGCTTGGCGACAAAGCCGACCATCTTCTGGCTGTGGATCACGCAGATGTCGACCCACCCCACGTGGTTGGCCACAAACAGCACCGCGCCCGGCAAGGGCTGGCCGTAGCGCTGCAGGCGGAAGCCGAAGATCCACATCAAACCGCCCGACCACCAGCGCACCACCCGCTCTTCCAGCGGGTTGCTGGCGGGGCCGATACGCCCCAACGGCTGCGTCATCAGCAGCAGGATCAGCGGCAGGAACAGGACAATGTGAACCAGGAGCAGCGGGACGCGGTACAGGTAACGGAACACGCGGGCCACACCGCCCTGGCGGGCGGGACGGGGGGAAGTCATCCCCGCACGATACCGGATGCGGTCCGGCTTCCGCCAGCACGGCAGCCGCCCCGACAGGCTTTGCCGGAGGCGCATCCAAAAGGTGCGCCGTGCCACACTATCGACAGGAAGTACCGGCCAGCCCACCGAATCGGGGTACGCCGGCACCTTTCCCGGCATGAAGTGTGTACAACAACACTATCGTTCAGGGGAGCGCATGATGGACCGGCAGCTGCTGTCATCGACAGAAGACATGCTGCATTTGTTCTCGGCGGCATTGGAGCAGATCGGCAACGGCGTGATTCTGTTCGACGACACCAACACCATCCTGTACGTCAACCATGCCATGGAGGACATCTCCGGCTGGTCCCGCACCGAGCTGCAAGGCAAGAACCTGGGCACGCTGGCGCCTGCCAGCATGCGCGAGCGTTACAACACCCGCCTGTATCCCGGCAGCAGCAACCGCGTGCAGGAGCTGGCTGCCAATCCGCACGACATCCAGATGATCCGCAAGGACGACGTTCCATGCTGGATCAGCGTCACCTTGTCGCAGATCGCCGACAATGGCCGCAGCATCCATCTGGCACTGGTGCACGATGTCACCGCCCGGCGGCTGGCGCAGGCGCGCGAGCGCTTGCTGTCGCTGGGTTTTGATGAAACCCAGAGCGCGGTGCTGATCACCGATGCCGAAGGCCGCATCGTGCATTTGAACAAGGGCTTCCGGCGCCTGTTCGGCTTCCTCGACAGCGAGGCGATGGGCCAGTACGTGCCGGCGCTGCTGGCACCGGACAGCTATTCGCCCGAGCAGATAGGCGCTTACCTCGCGCGCCTGCTGGCCGGGCAGCCGATCCGCGCCGACGAGCGGCTTTACCGCAAGAACGGGCAGCCCTTGTGGTGCTCGGTCAGCACCAATCCCATCTTCGATGACTACGGCACGCTGGTGAACCTGGTCATCGTGCTGATGGACATCACCCGCACCAAGGTGCACGAAGTCCTGCAGCACAAGATGCTCGACGCGATGGTGCGCGAGGTACCCACCGCCGAAGTGATGCAGATGATGTGCCTGGAGGTGGAGAAGATCGCCCCGCAGGTGCTGTGCTCGGTGCTGCGGGTGGAGGACGGACGGCTGCGCCACCTGGCGGCACCCAGCCTGCCCGATGCCTATACCCGGCTGGTGGACGGCGTACCGGTGGCACCGAAGACCGGCAGCTGTGGCACCGCCGCGCATACCGGCCAGACCGTGATCAGCCGCGACATCGCCACCGACCCCAACTGGGAGGGCATCAGCCACCTGGCCCTGCAGCATGGCCTGGCCGCCTGCTGGTCCACCCCGATCAAGGCCAACGATGGCCGCGTGCTCGGCACCTTCGCCTTCTACTACCGCCAGCCCTACGATCCGGACAGCTTCCATCACCGCCTGGTCGAGGTCATCGTGCACCTGTGCGCGCTGGCGCTCGAACGCGAGGAAGCCCGCAACCGGATCCGCCGGCTCGCGTTCTACGACGACCTCACCGGCCTGCCCAACCGCAGCCTGCTGCACGCACAGGCCGACCAGGCGATCACCGCGGCCAGCCATCAAGGGCAGTCATTGGCGGTGATGTTCATCGACCTGGACCGCTTCAAGCAGATCAACGATTCCTTCGGTCACCCTGGTGGCGACGAGCTGCTGCGCACGGTGGCGCGGCGCCTGCAGGAAGAGACCGGGCCGATGGACATCGTCGGCCGGCTCTCCGGCGACGAGTTCGTGGTGGTCCTCAACCGCTGCGACGTGGCCACGGCCAGCGAGCGCAGCGAACGCATCCTGCGTACCCTCGGGCTGCCCTTGCCACTGGGCGACATGGAGATCCGCCCGTCGGCCAGCATCGGCATCAGCATCTTTCCGCATGACGGTGGCGACATGGATTCGCTGCTGCACCATGCCGATGTCGCCATGTACCAGGCCAAGCACAACGGCCGCAACCGCGTGCGCTTCTACAGCAGTGAGATGGACGAATGCGCGCAGGAACGCATGGCGCTGGAAGCAGCGCTGCGCGAGGCCCTGGAGCAGGGCCAGCTGCAACTGCATTACCAGCCACAGATCGACATCCACAGCGGCCAGCTGCACAGCGTGGAAGCGCTGGCGCGCTGGCAGCATCCGCGCCTGGGCAGCGTGCCGCCGATCCGTTTCATCCCCCTCGCCGAGGAAGCCGGGCTGATCGGCGATCTCGGCCAATGGGCATTGCGCGAGGCCTGCCGGCAACTGCGCCGCTGGCGCCAGGAAGGCCTCGACGTACCGTCGGTGTCGGTGAACCTGTCACCGACCAACTTCCACAGCGCGGCGCTGCCGGACTGCATCAGCCAGATCCTGCAGCAGGAGTCACTGAGCGCGGGTGACCTGACCCTGGAGATCACCGAAGACGTATTGCTGGACGGCGACCCGATCACCCTGCAGACGCTGCGCCAGGTGCATGCACTGGGCGTGCGGCTGTCGATGGACGACTTCGGCACCGGCTATTCCAGCCTGAGCTATCTGCGCCAGCTACCGATCAGCGAACTCAAGCTGGACCGCAGCTTCGTCCATGGCATCGAGGGCGACAAGGTGGCCAGCGCGCTGACCCAGGCCATCGCCCACATCGGCCAGAGCCTGCAGCTGAAGGTGGTCGCCGAAGGCGTTGAAAGTCTGGAGCAGCTGCGCCTGCTGGGTGCGCAGGGTTATGAGATCGCACAGGGATTTCACTTCACCCCTGCCCTGCCGGCACCGGCCTTGGCCGATTGGGTGCGCGCGCACCTGCCGGTGGCGATGGTGGTTTAGCGGGTGCTTGCCGGGGCGGGAACAAGAGCAACGGCAACAGCTACCCCTCCCCAGCCCTCCCCTTCGCTGCGCGCAAGGGAGGGGGTAAAGCTGCGCCACCTCCCTTTGCCGCAGGCAAGGGGAGGGTTGGGGAGGGGTGCTTTTCAGCTCTTGGCTCTTGGCTCTTGACCCTGAACGCCAACCACTCACCCAACCGCGACAACCGCCAAGGTCAGCCGCGAAATGCACACCGGCTTGCCGGCCTCGTCCTCGATGCGGATCTCCCACACCTGGGTGGTGCGCCCCACATGCAGCGCGCGTGCGGTACCGGTAACCACGCCGCTGCGCGCCGCGCGCAGATGGTTGGCATTGATCTCCAGGCCGACACACACCTGCTGGGTCGGGTCCACGCACAGGTTGCCGGCACTGCTGCCCAGCGTCTCCGCCAGTACCACCGAAGCACCGCCATGCAGCAACCCATACGGCTGCTTGGTGCGCGCGTCCACCGGCATGGTGGCCTGCAGCCAATCATCACCAGCGGCGGTGAAAACAATGCCCAGATGATCGATCAGCGTGTTGCGGCTCAACTCATTGACCAGCTTCAGGTCAACCGGCGCGCGGAATACTTGGCTCATTGCAGCTACCTGTTGGGGAATGGAAGGCTCAGAGGATGGGGACCAGCCCGGCACCAAAGGCGGTCAGCATGCGCACCAGCACCCACTTGGGGCCGACATTCACTTCCGGAAAGTCGCCGACTGCGGTGTAACAGCTGTGGAAACGCGGGTCCTGCCGGGGCAACGGCTGCGGGCATTCCGGGCCCGGCTTGAAGGCGTAGTCGGTTGCATAGCGCCAGGGCCAGAAATCCAGGATAGGCAGTGCCTCGGAGGCCTTGCCGAGGCTGTAGTTCAGGCCCGACAGCACCGGCGGCTTTTCGCGCGGCGCCACCACCCAGGAATTGTCCGGATGCGTGTCACGCAGGATGCTCTGCGCCAACTGCTCGGCGAAGGCGGGATCGTCGATGATCACCGCGCCCTCGGTGTTGTAGTTCTCGCTGCGCGGATCGAAGTTGTGGGTACCGATCACGCCGATCCGGCGGTCCACCACCAGCGACTTGGCGTGCAGGCCCATGCGCGCGCCGCGGCGGGTCACCGGCAGCGGTCGGTTGACCGCGCGCGTGCCCAGGAAGGAGGGGCGGGTTTCGGTGCGCAGCACCTCGCGCTCGACCTCGCTGCCGTCGGCACTGAGCCGGCGGCCGGAACCGCTGCCGCGCACATTGCTGCCCGCCGCGCTGCCACCGATCACCCGGCTGCGTGCTGGCGCCGGCGCTACCGGCTCGCCGTCCAGCGGCGCTGGCAGCAGCTGCGCGTAGTCGATCGGTGCATCCAGCGGGAACGGCTTGTACTCGTAGATGTTGAAACCCAGCTCGCGCAGGTTGCGGCGTTTGTACTTGTACGACAGCGCATAGACGATGGGGTTGTCGGTCGCAGCCAGGCTGTTGGTCGAGACCACCACGCGCGGCGGCGCTTCGCGCTTGCGCAGGTTCCTGAACAACTCCTGCGCGGGCTTGGACAGCACCAGGTACGGCGTCTGCAGCAGCACCTCGGTCTGCGCCTGCGCGATCAGCGCATCCAGCTTCGGCTCGGTCACATGCTGGCCGTTGAGCGGCTGTGCCTCGCGTTCACGGCGATGCTTGCGCGGCAGGTCGGCGACATAACTGACGGTACTTACCGGCAGCGCGGTATCGACAAATGCCTGTTCGATGAAGTCCGGGTCCGATGCCTCGGCATCCACCCGCGCGATCCGCTCGGGGCGGCGGAACGCAGCCTCCGGCATGGCCGGCACGCCCTCGTTCAACAGGGTCTTGCCGACATCGTTCAGGCGCTCGGCCGGGACGCTGCGACGCGCCACCCAGAAGGCCTGGAAGTTGGCCGCCATCTCGCGCGCCTCCGGCCCGGCCACCACCACGTCGCGGTCGCGGAAGTTGTACTCGCTGTCCCAGTCGTAATAGTCGTCCTGGTAGTTGCGGCCACCGACCACGCCGATCACATCGTCGATCACCAGCAGCTTGTTGTGCATGCGCTGGTTGAAGCGGCGGAAGCAGCACAGCACGCTGCCGGCATAGTCGAAGTAATTGAGCTTGGCCTTGCCGAACGCCGGGTTGTAGACGCGCAGCTCGAAATTGGCATGCGCGCCGGACAGCGCGCCCAGCATCTGCAGGTCGGAGATCGCCGAGAGCTGGTCGATCAGCACACGTACCTTGACCCCGCGCCGGGCGGCGGCCAGCAGTTCGTCGATCACCATCCGTGCACTGTCGTCGGTGTCGAAGATATAGGTCTGCAGGTCCACGCTGCGGGTAGCGCTGCGGATCAGGTTCAAGCGCGCGATCAGCGACAGTTCGCCTTCATCGAGGATGGTGGCGTAGTGGCGCGGGGCCTGTGCGGTGGACTCGGCGATGGCCTTGCCACCGAGTGCCCGCAACGGCGAGTCCAGCGCACAGCGGTCGGGCTGGTCACAGGCCACTTCGGTGGAACGGGCAGCCACGGCAATGCCTTCGGCACGCTCACGCTGCTGATTGGACAGCGAAGCACAACCGCTGGCCAGCAGCAGCGCCAGCACCGGCAGGATACGGAGGACAGCTTTCACTTTTTGGGGGCGCCAACCAGGCGTGTACGCAGTACGAATATCACTCGATCACTCAGGGCCATCTGCCAGCTGTCCATGCCATATCGGCCACGCAGGATGGTACCGCGGCTGACCAGATCGCAATCATAGCCGGGCCGTGCGCATTCAGGTTTTGCCAGATGCATCACCTCGGGCCGGCTGATACCGCGGATCGACAGGCGCCCTGGCACGTCGCCACCGGTTTCACTCAATTGCGGTGCATAGGGGTCCGAATCGAACTCCACCACCGGGTAACGCGCCGCATCAAAGAAGTCCTCGCCGCGGATCCAGCCGGTGTAGCGCGGCCGGTCGGGGATTTCCACGTATTCGGTATACATGCGCAGCCGCACCTGGTGGCGGCCATCGGGCAACACGGTGATCCAGCCTTCGAAACGCGGGAACACCCCCTCCACCTTCTGCCCGAAGCGGGTACGTATCTCAAAACCAAAGCGGGAGTGCGCCGTGTCGAAATGCAGTGGCTCGGCCGCAAGGGCCGAGCCGCTCAGCATCAACAGAATCAGCAGCAGCCCATACCGCGCCGCCGCCATGGGCTCAGGGCCACCAGAATTCGGTCAGCCGGGCAATGCCCGGTTCTATCGCCGCCTCCATCGGCAGGGACAGCACCGCCACCGATGCCGGCGGCATGCCACGGTAGTCGCCGGACTGGCCGCTGTGCATCAACGCCACCAGCTGCTCCAGCCCCGGGTTGTGGCCGACCACCAGCAGGCGTTCGACCTCCTTATGTTCGTCCAGCAGCGCCGCCAGGGTGCCTGGCGCGGCCTCGTAGATACGTTCTTCCAGCCGCTGCTCGACGTAGCCGGTGCGCTCCAGCACCGCCTCCAGGGTCTCGCGGGTGCGCCGCGCCGGCGAGCACAGCACCCGGTCCGGCACCAACTTGTGTTCCTGTAACCAACGGCCGGCCGCCTCGGCCTCGGCCAGGCCATGCGGTGAGAGGGGCCGGTCGATATCGGCCTGGCCATTGGCCGCCGGTTCGGCATGGGCATGTCGCAGCAGGATCAATTCACGCATGGTCGGGTAATACTCCTGTCAGACCTTGTTCAACCACTTGAGTAGCGGCTCCCAGTCCTGCTGGTGCTCGCGTACCTGTGCAGAGTGATAGTCGAACAGGCTGCGCCCAAGCCCGACCATCACCACATAACTCTGGCTGTCGCGCAGCTGCGCGACCACTTCATACGGCCATTGCGCCAGCATCTGCCGGGCCTGCTGCGAGGTCTGCGTCCACGGCTTGGTGCGGTTGAGCACCAGGCCCACCGGCACCGCCCGCGAATGGATGCGCTTGATCTTTGACAGGCTGTTGAGGAAGCCGACGATGGCCTCGATATCCAGCGCCGAGGGCAGCACCGGCACCACCACCGCATCGGCGGTGTCGATGAAACGCTCCAGATCCTCGCCGTAGGCCCCGGCCGGGGCATCGATGATGACCTGCTCGGCGCCATCGGGAATGAGCTTTTCCCAGTTCTTCTTGCGGTGCACGTCCACCGGCAGCACCGCGCTCTCCAGGCTGGAGCGGCGTTGCGCCCAGCGGGTGCTGGAGCCCTGCGGGTCGGCATCGGCGATCACCGTTGCCTGGCCGGACAGGGCCGAGTGTGCGGCCAGATGGGTAGCGATGGTGGTCTTGCCGACGCCGCCTTTGGAGCCGGCTACCAGAATCGTCTTCATGCACGCCTCGTTTTCGCGGGACTTGCCCGCAGCGTACACCGGCCCGCGTTACCAAAGGTAGTCATCCGGTGAGGAAGCAGCCCCGGCATGGCCTGCGGCTTGCTATCGTGTCGCCCCCGGCATTGGAACCACCATGAGCGAGCTGCAGGACCTGACCGCACTGATCCGTGCCAACACCGCGCTGATCGTCATCGAAACGCAGGACGAGACCCGTATCGTGGGCCTGTTCCGCGAGGCCTTGATGCACGTGTGGCGCTCGTTGTACCGCTGGTCCATCACCGAGGGCCTGCGCCGCATCGACATGGACCGCGAGGACGAGGCAGTCGGCCCACCCGACGCCAGCGCCGCCCTGCGCATGATCCAGGAGGCCGACCAGCGCGGCATCTACCTGCTGCTCGATTTCCACCCCTACCTGGGCTACGCCAGCCACCAGCGGCTGCTGCGCGACATCATCCAGCGCCGCCACAGCCAGCCCCACGTGGTGGTGCTGGTCGGCGCCAAGGTGGAACTGCCGGCCGAACTGGAAGCACTGGCGACCCGCTTCAATCCCCGCCTGCCTGACGCCAACGCGCTGCTGAAGATGCTGCGCGAGGAGGCGACCAGCTATGCCCAGGAGAACGGCGGGCGGCGGGTCGAGGTGGACCAGGAGGCGGTGCAGCAGATCCTGCGCAACCTGCGCGGGTTGAGCATGACCGACGCCCGCCGCATCGCCCGCCAGCTGATCTATGCCGACGGCGCGCTGCAGGCCGATGACCTGCCGCAACTGGCCAAGCTCAAGTTCGAGCTGCTCAACCGCAGCGGCCACCTGCATTACGAATACGACTCGGCCCGTTTCAGCGACGTGGCCGGCGCGCGCCGGCTCAAGCGCTGGATCGAGCAGCGCCGCGCGGTCTTCGTCTCCGGCAACGTCCCGCCCGGGCTGGATCCGCCCAAGGGCATGCTGCTGCTCGGCGTGCAGGGCTGCGGCAAGTCGATGCTGGCCAAGGCCACCGCCGCCGGCTTCGGCGTGCCGCTGCTGCGGCTGGATTTCGGCACCCTGTACAACAAGTACCACGGCGAGACCGAGAAGAACCTGCGCGACGCGCTGGCCTCGGCCGAGCAGCTGGCGCCCTGCGTGCTGTGGATAGACGAAGTCGAGAAGGGCCTGGCCAGCGGTGGCGAGGACGGCGGCGTGTCGCGTCGCGTGCTCGGCTACCTGCTGACCTGGATGGCCGAACGCAAGGCCCCGGTATTCATCGTCGCTACCGCCAACCAGGTGCAGGAGCTGCCGGCCGAACTGCTGCGCAAGGGCCGCTTCGACGAAATCTTCTTCGTCGACCTGCCCTCGCCTGACACCCGCGTCGAACTGCTGCACCTGCACCTGGCCCGCCGCCAACTGCAGCCGGATCTGTTTGCGCTGCCAGCGCTGGCAGCAGCCAGCGATGGCTTCTCCGGTGCCGAGATCGAGCAGGCGGTGGTCGCCGGCCTGTATGCCGCCCATGCGGAGAACAAGCCGCTGGACACCGACCTGCTGATGACCGAGATCCGCAACACACGGCCGCTGTCGGTCTTGATGGCCGAGCAGGTGCAGTCGCTACGCGACTGGGCGCGCGAACGCACCGTGCCTGCGGATTGAAGCCGGCCAAAGACGCAGTCACTGTTGTAGGCAGTAGTGCCGAGCCATGCTCGGCAGAGGCTTTCCCAACCAAAGCAAGAAAGCCCCCCTCCCCAACCCTCCCCTTCGCCATGCGAAAGGGAGGGCACAAGCGGTAGTGCCGAGCCATGCTCGGCAGAGGCTTTCCCAGCCAAAGCAAGAAAGCACCCCTCCCAACCCTCCCCTTCGCCATGCGAAAGGGAGGGCACAAGCGGTAGTGCCCAGCAATGCTCGGCAGAGGCTTTCCCAGCCAAAACCAAAAAGCCCCCTCCCAACCCTCCCCTTCGCCATGCGAAAGGGAGGGCGCACGCCCATCATCCGATGGGCCGAAACCGCCGCGCGTGATGCCCACTATCCATGGCAATAAACAACAACTATGTGGTGCCCGCGAAACTGCCTGCATATAGCAATCGCGCGGTCATTCCACGCGCCAGCTGCGGGCTCGTGGTGATCCCTGTTCTCAAACCACCCAGGCGCGGGAGTAACGATTGCAGGGGTGACGCCACTCTCGGTGAGCGTATCAGCCGGAAAAACCAGGTACTCGGAATCTCGCAAGGCGGTCGGCCAATCCACCAAGTCAACATCGTTCTCTTCAAGCCAAGCTCTTGTACAACACCAGTAATAATCCCACGCACCCGGTGAGAGATCGTCCTGCCACATCTGGAATGGCTTCATTTGCCTGGCAACGGCGGCTTCAATGGCATGTCCATCGCTGACATCCGTACCCATGGGCAATACGACCAGTGCATAGAATTTCATGGGGACCTTGATATCTGAACCAATCCACGATGAAAAGCGGATCCATGCCTCAGCGTACATCACGGGCGCAATATCTATCTGCGCGTACACCTGACTTCCGGGGTGCGCTGCGCCTGCCCGGGCTACATCAACGGAGCACGGATGCGCTATTTGTGGGAGCGGCGTAAGCCGCGAAGCATGTTCTGAATGAGATAGCACAGCTGCGAGGCCTCTCAGCAATGTCAGCTTCGCGGCTTACGCCGCTCCCACAAATGGAATCCTAGCCATCGACCATGAAGTCACGCGGCTTGCGCTTGATATCAGCTGGTTGGCGGCACTGGCGGTGCTACCCATCCGGCTGGCGGCAGCAAGGGCTCTCCCTGATGCTGTAGAAATCTGCGCATTGCCGGGATCTCGCCTTCTTCGCCAAACCAGCGCATATAGACCTGCGGCTCGACGGTCGAAGCTTTCCGTGCGGGGTCATTGTTGTTCAAGAACTCGGCGCTACGAAAGAACAACCAATCCAACTGCCGAAGATACTCAGCTGAGCTACGGGCGCTTTCAGATTGCGCCTCGGTACGTACCAACCGTTGCGCACCGGCCTTGGCGATGATCATCGTGTCGCTGTCGGCCATTCGCTGTAGCAGGTTGCGGCATTGCTCACGCTGATGGATGTCGGATTCATCCGCGGGACAGAGCGCCAATGCCGCTTTCAACTCCGGCTGCCACATGCCCAGCGCGATGCTGAAGAGCGTCACCACCCGCTCATGTTCTGCATACAAGCCATTGTTGGCCTGTTCCCATTGCAGCGCCCGCTGTGGCTGGACCACAGGCCAGGCCATCCCGCTGGTGGCCGCATCCAGCAGCCGGATTATCGAGGGAAGCTGATCACCATAACGTGGCGCATCCAAGGCACGTTGCTTGGCCTTGTTGGCGCGATCCTGATCTCCACGCATCTGCGCCCAACGCATCAACAACAACTGCGCGTCAGCACCCTCTTCGGTCTGCAGCGTCGCTACCGCCCTCTCCACCGCACAATCGCCACCGTCAAGGCAGCGACGCACTGCGGTGGCCGCTATCAGGGATTCATCACTGCCCTTGGCGATGGCCTCCAGCAACCAGCGCTCCGCTTCCGGCGCGGGCTTCAGCTGGCCGGCCTGCAGATCGAGCGAAAGCGGAGCCAATCCAGCAGCGGCATACAGATTCAGCGCTTCGCCTGTGGCTGCCAGCTTGCGTGCCTGTTCCATCCGCGCCTGATTCTGTGCCTGCACTTGGACCAGCAGCTCTTCAGGAGCCATGCCGCCCTGATATTCTGCAGGCGATTGTGCGTTCGCCGTAGTGGTCATCGCCAACAACAGCATCAACAAAATTCCTTGCTTACGCATAGCCCTTCACTTTCAACCATCACGTGTTGAAACGTACCGGATCAACCCAGCCGTACCAACACCCAAGCGGAACCGACAAGATCACCAGCGACAACATGGTGATCCGCGCCGTAGCCCGAACAAGTGCAGCCCCCATACCCTCATCACCTGACGGATGGCAGACACCACGAATGCAGCGATTGATACGCAGGTGTGCACAGCGCTGCTCCCGTTTTCCGGTTGCGTTGAGCTCACCCGGGCTACCTGGACCACGGAAGCCAAAGCCACCGCACTACAACCAAATCAGCGACATGACGGTAGGCGATAGGTATCCGGCTGCGTCGGTGGCGGAACTTTCCAGTCAGCGGGCGGACGCAACGCAACCCCGCAGGATGTCAAGACATGTTGCGCCATCAACAGCTCGCCGCGCTCTATCCACAATCGCACCAGTTCAACTTCGCTGACTTTCGCATTGGGCTTCTCGCCCGATTCTCCCAACAAATGGTTACTGACTGAGTGAAGCCACTCCAATTCACGATAGCGCGCTGACCATTCCGCCTTGGCCACTTCATCCAATTCAAGCGCAGCCATTCGTGCAGCGCCCAACCGCGCCATTGTCAACGAATTACTATCGGCCAAGACAGTCAACAAATGCCGGCACTGCTGGTTTTTCTCCGCGCCCAGCTCCGGAGGCATGCATGCTTCCGAAACCTGGCGCGCGTCATTCGGCAATAAATTCAACGCAGTCCAATGCACGGTAACCAGGCGTTCGTGTTCGGTATCCTGACTTTTCGGGTCCCGCACCCAAGCTTCAAGCTTAGCCGGGTCAGACGGAGGCCATGCGACATCCTCCGTCGCCTCAGCCAGCAAACCCGTCGTCGCCGTCACTGGGTCACGGTAGCTCTTCGCCTGAACCGCACGCTCCCATGCTTTCTGGGTTTCGACGGGATCCTTGCGATATTCGGCCAAGCGCATCAACAACAGCTGGCTCCCCGCATTGTCGGCATCCCCGTTTTGCAACGCAGCTACCGCCTCATCGACCTCACATTTTCCCGTTCGAATGCATCGTTCCACCATTGCAGCGGCTATCAACGGCTCATTCGAGCCTATCCGATATGCCCGCAGCAACCTTTCGTCCACCTCAGGCGCATTGGTAATGCTTCCTCGCAAATATGCCTGGGTTATTGGCTCCAACAACCACGCCGCGTAGAGCTTCCGGGGCTGATCACTTCTGGCGAGAACTCCGCTCACCAACTCCAACTTCAGTTTCCCCCAAGCCTCCCGCTGTTCGTGTTGCTGCTCGGGCGTCATTTCAGCATCAGCGGTTTGTGCAACTGCACCTGCACTGACTACCAGCACCGCCAATCCCGCCATCGCCAGCCAAGGCTTACGCATCCTGCTCTCCTCGTTTTTGAGCATTCCTGCTCACATACCTGCTCAACCCATCCGATCCAATACCCAGACCCATGCCGGTAGCGTGACCAGCGACAACACAATGCCATAGCCCACCATCGCTGCGGCCAATCGCGGTGCCAATCGATGCGAAATGGCCAGGGCGGCAGCGGTGATCATGGTCGGCATCGCCGTTTCCAGCACATTCACCCGCAGCATCTCGCCCTGCAGACCGAACGCCCATGACAAGGGCAGCGCCGCCGCCGGCAGCACGATCAATTTCAGCAGCAGGCCTATGCCCAACGGTGCCAGTTCAGCGCGCGACAGTCGTAGCTGGATGGTCAGGCCCACGGCCAGCATCACCAGCGGCAACATCGCATCGGAAACATTCTTCAACGCACCGGCAATCCACGTCGGCGGAGACGCCGGCATCACCAGCAGGGCAAAGATCAGCGCCCACAGCGGTGGGAACCTGGCGATGCGCAGCAGGATCTGGCCGGTGCTGGGCGGGGTGTCGCCGCTGTAGCGGGCCAGCACATACAGTCCGAACGTCGACAGCATCACGAAGGTGCCGAACTGGTCGTAGACCACCGCATACGGCAAAGCATGGTCACCCAACAGCGCGCGCACCATCGGGTAGCCGATGAAGCTGGAATTGCACAGCGCCACGCACAGCAGCAGCACCGCGTGCACCTGCCGGTCGAAGCCGAGCAGGCGCGTAGCCAGGCTTACCAGCACCAACGTCAGCAGCATCAGCAACCAGGGCGTCAGCATGATGCCGATCAACGAGGCATCCAGCTGCAGGCGCGGCACATAGGTCAGCACCGCGGCCGGCAGGCAGATGTACAGCACCACCTTGTTGAGCACGTCGGCGGCGTTGTCCGGGAACACCCGCAGGCGGGCGAACAACATGCCCAGTGCGAGCATGGCCAGGATCAGTGCGAATGCGTCGATTGCCATGATGCGAGCATGCCCCGCGCCGTTCCCGACGGGAATCAGCGCTGGCTCAAAACCTCCTGCTGCAGTGCCGGCACACGGTACGGGCACTGCATCGCAGCTGCTTCCTTACGGCCAGGCCGGCGGATTGGCCGCCCACGCCTGCTGTACCTGGGCCAGCTGTGTACGCTCGGCGTCACTCCAGGAAGGCAGCAGCTGCGGGTAGGCCGCCGCTTCACTCCATTGTCCCGGTTCCGTACGCACGGCGGCCGCATACCAGGCCACGGCCTCGTCCTTGCGGTTCAAGCTCCACAATGCCAATGCCAGCGTCGGCGGCAGCCATGACGGATTGCCGCGCGTGCCCTCGGCGACCTTGGTCCAGTGAGCCAGCGCTTCCTCGGGGTTGCCTTTGCGGTACAGATCCCAGCCTTGGTTCCAGCGCAGACTGCGCGCCTGCACGGAGTTGTCGGCGACGGCGGCCAAGGCCTCCTGGTACAGCTTGGCACCCAGTTCCTCGCGACCATCACGGTAGGCGATGCTGGCCAGCTGGGCGGTGGCTTCCACGCCCTTGCGGCCACGCTCACGCAGCTTCATCAGCTGATCCACCGCATCTGCCTGTTCAGGTGGCACGACCTGAATCGGCTTGGCGGCCACGTCATCGTCGAAATAGAACTCGTTGATCTTCGGCAGGCTCTGCGCCTGCACATTTGAAAACAGCAACGCCGCCAGCACCACTACGCCAGCGACCACGCGCCTTGTAACCCCCATGACTGCAATCCCCATCGAACAGTTATCCCCCACCCGGCCCCGATCCTAACCGCTCCGGGCGCTACGCGCGACAGGGTTACAGGGTGATGAAAGCCCCACTGCTACAATCCGCGGCTGCCACCGGCCCCGCCGGCTGGCACCTGCCAGCCGTTTCCGCAATGGGCCAGCCATGACCAGTACCGCCGAACTTACCTCGCCTGCTTCCGCCAACGATCCGCTGATCGGCGTGCGTGATTCCGATTACACCCTGGAACACAAATACACGCGCACCGATGGCCGCATCTACCTGAGCGGCGTGCAGGCCTTGGTACGCCTGCCCTTGATGCAGCAGCAGCGCGACGCCGCGGCCGGGCTGAATACCGGTGGCTTCGTCAGTGGCTACCGCGGCTCGCCACTGGGCGGCTTCGACCTGGAGCTGTGGCGCGCGCGCAAGCACCTGGAAGCAGCCAAGGTGAAGTTCGTGCCCGGCCTCAACGAGGACCTGGGCGCGACCATGGTCTGGGGTACGCAGCAGACCAACCTGTTCCCCGGCGCCAAGGTCGATGGCGTGTTCGGCATGTGGTACGGCAAGGGCCCGGGCGTGGACCGCTGCGGTGACGTGTTCAAGCACGCCAATGCCGCTGGCGCGTCGAAACATGGTGGCGTGCTGGCGCTGGCCGCCGACGACCACGCCTGCCGCAGTTCCACCCTGCCCCACGGCAGCGAGGAGGAATTCGTCAGCGCGATGATGCCGGTGCTGAACCCGGCCGGCGTGCAGGACATCCTCGACATGGGCCTGGTCGGCTGGGCGATGAGCCGCTATACCGGCCGCTGGATCGGCTTCAAGACCATTGCCGAGACGGTGGAATCCTCGGCCTCGGTGGACGTCAACCCGTTCGCCCGCCGGATCATCCTGCCGGAAGATTTCGACATGCCGGCCGCCGGCCTCAACATCCGCTGGCCGGACCCGCCGCTGGAGCAGGAAATGCGCCTGCACCGCTATGCGGTAAAGGCCGCGCAGGCCTTTGCCCGTGCCAACGGCATCGACAAGGTGGTGATGGATTCGCCGCAGGCGCGGCTGGGCATCGTCACCACCGGCAAGAGCTACCTGGACGTACAGCAGGCGCTGGAATACCTGGGCCTGGACGAAAAGGCCTGCGCCGACATCGGCATCCGCGTCTACAAGGTGGGCATGACCTGGCCGCTGGAGCCGCAGGGCATCGGTGCCTTCGCCCGCGGCCTGGAAGACATCGTGGTGGTGGAGGAAAAGAAGGCCTTCATCGAGCGTCAGATGAAGGAATACTTCTACAACTGGCCGGCCAACTGGGGCGCGCGCCCGTCCATCGTCGGCAAGTACGACGAGCAGGGCGAGTGGATCCTGCCGTCCACCGGCGAGCTGACCCCGGCCACCATTGCCGGCGTGATCGGCCGCCGCATCCAGCGGTTCTTCAACACCGAATCGATTGAAGAACGCCTGCGCTGGATGGACGTCAAGGAAGCCGAGATGGCCCTGCCGCGCGCGCAGTTCCCGCGCGTGCCGCATTACTGCTCCGGCTGCCCGCACAACACCTCCACCAAGGTGCCGGAAGGCTCGCGTGCGCTGGCCGGTATTGGCTGCCACTACATGGTGACGTGGATGGACCGCGCCACCGACACCTTCACCCACATGGGCGGCGAAGGCGTCACCTGGGCTGGGCAAGCCGCGTTCACCGACACCGAGCACGTGTTCCAGAACCTCGGCGACGGCACCTACTTCCACAGCGGCTCGCTGGCGATCCGCCAGGCCATCGCCGCTGGCGTCAACATCACCTACAAGATCCTCTACAACGATGCGGTGGCGATGACCGGCGGCCAGCCGGTGGACGGCACCCTGACCGTGCCGCAGATCGCTCACCAGATGCGCTCGGAAGGCGTGCACACCATCGTGCTGCTGTCCGACGACATCCAGAAGTGGAAGTCGCGCCGCCACGAGTTCCCGTCCGACGTGGAGTTCCACGACCGCGCCGAGCTCGACGCCGTGCAGCAGCAGCTGCGCACGGTGAAGGGCACCAGCATCCTGATCTACGAACAGACCTGCGCCACCGAGAAGCGCCGCCGCCGCAAGCGCGGCAAGATCGTCGACCCGGCCAAGCGCACCATGATCAACTCGCTGGTCTGCGAAGGCTGCGGTGACTGCGGCGAGAAGAGCTTCTGCGTCTCCGTGCTTCCGAAGGAAACCGAGTTCGGGCGCAAGCGCGACATCGACCAGTCCAACTGCAACAAGGATTTCTCCTGCACCACCGGCTTCTGCCCCAGCTTCGTCACCGTGCACGGCGGCCAGCTGCGCAAGGGCAGCAAGAGCAAGGCCGCCAGCCTGCTCGACAACCTGCCGGCGCCCACCTTCCGCACTGACTTTTCGCAACCCTGGAACATCCTGATCACCGGCGTCGGCGGCACCGGCGTGGTCACCATCGGCGCACTGCTCGGCATGGCCGGCCACCTCGAAGGCAAGGGTGCCAGCGTGCTCGACCAGACCGGTCTGGCGCAGAAGGGCGGCGCGGTCACCACCCATATCCGCCTGGCCAACAGCCCGGCCGACATCCACGCCGTGCGCATCGCCGCCGGTGAGGCCGACCTGGTGCTGGGCTGCGACATGGTGGTAGTCAACGACTACTGGGCGCTGTCCAAGGTGCGCGGCGAGCGCTCGCAGGTGGTGTTGAACACCTACGAAGCCATGCCCGGCACCTTCACCACCCACCCGGATATGCAGTTCCCGGCCGCCGACATCATTGCCGGGGTGAAGCTGGCACTGGGCGGACGCGACCCGATCCTGCTCGACGCCACCCAGCTGGCCACCGCCCTGCTCGGCGACGCCATTGCCTCCAACCTGTTCATCCTCGGCTTTGCCTGGCAGCAGGGCCTGGTGCCGCTGTCGCTGGAATCGCTGATGCGCGCGGTGGAGCTCAATGGCGCTGCCGTGGCCATGAACCAGACCGCGTTCGCTTGGGGCCGCCTGGCCGCGATCGATCCGCAGGCGGTGCAGCAGGCCGCCGGCCTCATCCACAACGCGCCCACCGATGCCGAGCGCAAGCCGGCCGCGCTACGCGAACTGCCGCCGGGTGAGTGGGAAGGCAGCGAGGCCGGCGCACCGTCGGCACCGCGCAACCCGGACAACGAACCGGACGTGCGTGGTCTGCCCGCCGCCAGCCAGACCAGCGGCGAAGCCACCTACGCCTCGCTGGATGACGCCCACCTGTCACGTTCGCTGGACGAGCTGATCGCCCGCCGCAGCAGCTTCCTCACCGACTACCAGGATGCCGCCTACGCCAAGCGCTACCGCACCCTGGTGGATGCAGTGCGCAGCGCCGAGCAGCAGGCCATCCCGGGCAGCACCGCGTTGAGCGAAGCCACCGCGCGCTACTTCTTCAAGCTGATGGCCTACAAGGACGAATACGAAGTGGCCCGCCTGTACACCAGCGGCGACTTCATCAAGCGCGTGAGCGAGCAGTTCGAGGGCGACTACCAGGTACGTTTCCACCTGGCCCCGCCGCTGTTCGCCAAGCGCGACGAGCAGGGCCAGCTGCAGAAAAAGGAATACGGCCCGTGGATGTTCAAGGCCTTCGGCCTGCTGGCCAAGCTCAAGGGCCTGCGCGGCGGCCGCTTCGACGTATTCGGCTACACCGAGGAACGCCGTGGCGAGCGTCAGCTGATCGCTGACTACGAAAAGACCCTGCAGGAGCTGATCAGCGGCCTGGATGCGCGTCGTCTCGCACTGGCAGTGGACATCGCCAGCATCCCCGAGCACATCCGCGGCTACGGCCACGTCAAGGAAGCGCACCTGCACGAAGCCAAGGCGCGCGAGGCGACACTGTTGGCAACGTGGCGCAATCCGAAGGCGTTGCATATCGTGCAGGCGGTCTGAGCGGGCAACAGATAGGTTGCCTCTGCGCCATGCAGCCTATGGGTTGCATGGCGCGGCCTGAACTCCAATGTCGAAGTCGAAGCTGCAGGTCGCTACCGATTGAACTCGCGTCAGCGGATCTCGAAGTCCATGGACACCAGCGAGGGCCGCGCTTGCCCGCCTGCCTGTGCCGGCGTCCATTGAACGGCAAGAATCACCTGCTTCTCCTGATCGGTCAGCCCCAATCGGGGGGGATAGGAAACGATGGCGTCCTGCAGCTTGCCCGTCTCGCCCAGAACAACCACGATGCAGGTCAGGCTGCTGCCGGAGCGCATCCAGATGCCGCGCGGGAATTGGGGCAGTTTCTCTACCGGCTGCGGTCTACATCCGCGGTTTCACCAATCACGTGATCGGGAAGCAGCTTCTGGATTTCTGCCAGAGGCGGTGCTTTTTCGCATGAGCGGTTCGGGTGGTCGCGGGCTTGAGCGCTGCTTGCAAATATCAGCGTAGCTGCGAAGCCCATGATTTTGAGCATATGTTCCAACCTTCCGATGGTTCGGGATCCGCTGAATTCGTTAGGCGCTGAGTTTGAAAACGTGCGTATTCCGTTCGATGTCCGCCAACGGCCCAAAACGGACGCAGCGCGGAAGAGAAACGACTCTCCCCAAACTGCAGGCCTATCGTTGGAAAGTACTAGGGGAAATCCGCTCGCCTGGTAGCAAATCGGACGTAGCTTGGTGCCAACAGGTCTCTGTAAAATCATTTAGCAAAAGCAGTAGATCCTGGGTCAGGATGGTTGCTGATCCGGCCGTAGCATTTCCTGAAGAGGCACTTCGTTTCGCGCATTTTGGGTACTATTCCTCAAACAAACGCGGGCTTGTCGCCGTCGGTATTTGGCTTGTTCACGCCCACGTTGGCTCGCACCAAACGCTCGGGGTTCTCGACCAACTCGGCCACCAGAGCAGCCACGCTCTTGCGCGATACCTCGGTGCCCTTGAAGGGCTCATCACGGCCAGTTATTTCATAGTCGACCTCATCCTCGTCCTGCAACCAAGCGGCGCGCAGGATCGTGTAGTCGGTATCGGAAGCCTCAATTAGATCCGCAGACTTGCGGTACGGCGGCAGGTACTGCCCTATCTCCTTGCGGTTCCACTCGCCGAACTGGCCCGGCACTTCGTCGTAGATGCCCAGTGAGTTGACGAAGATCAGCCGCTTGACGCCCTTAGACTTCATCACCGCAAGAATATGCACAGTCTGCTTGTCCACATCACCTGCCAAATTGGCATAGACCACTTCCTTCCCCTCAATGAGCTGGGGCAGAAGCTTCTTGTCCATAACGTCGCCCACCGCAATTTTTGCGTTAACTGGCTCAGTGCTGGTGAGCTTCGTGGGATCGCGCACGAGCAGGGTCTGCTCGACATCTCGGCGCTCGCCCAGCATCTGCACGACATGGCGGGCAATCTGCCCGCTGGCGCCCAGGATCAACACCTTGGTCATCTTAGTTTCCTGTGTTCATATGCTTGTTAAAAAATCCAGCGTTTGCTGTGGATGGCGACCAAGCCAGTTGTACCCATCCTTGGAGCGTTGCATGGTGCCTCCGATTCAGATCAGTTCCTTCTTCTGCCTGCCAAGCAGATCGAAGGTTGCCCGCACATCGTGGGGTTGAGGCGGCGGCATCGTCGTGCAACTGCCACATCAGCACAGGCTGCTCTAGTACGCGGTGAAAGCTCCGAGTTTGAGCGGTTCCAGATCCACAAGCTCCTGATACTGCGGCATGCCCATGCGTTGTAGCGCTCACTCGATCAGCCCTTCAGGCATCGGCACCATCGGACTGCACATGGCACGCACGTTCTCGAAAAATCAAAGTCGCATGCCATGGCCACGTACTGCGAGATGCCGCCCAGACAGTGGCTGAGCAGCGCGACATCTATGCGGTCGAGCTTCGGATAGCTGTCCACCTACTTCCTCACGCCGACGCAGTCGCGCCATTCCCCTTGCTCCCGGCTGAGCACCTTTCGGGCTTGTCCAAAAGATGCTCAGTACTCATGGCTTACAAGTTCTTCTGAAAGAACGGAATCAGCTTAGCCAGCGCTTGCCCGACAGGGGCCGGTTGATCGTACAACTCGTAGTGCGAACTGCCTTCCACAACCACCAGTTCCTTGACCTTCGACGCGGCGCGCGCATAAATTTCCAGTCCATCGCGATAGGCGCCAAAGCCGCCCGGCTTGTCGCCGACCACCACCATCATCGGCGTCGTCAGCAGCGTCTCGGCCAGATGGAAGGCATCCCAAGCGGCGGAGGCAGCCCGGCGCGAGAACAGCGCACGCGTACCGGCGTTGTCGTTGATGCAGCGGTTGCGGTAGTAATCAGTGGCGCCGAGGACATCAACGTCCGTGATGCCCGCTTGGGCGACCGCATCCATGGACGGCGGAACGAACAGGTCAACCTTGAGTGCCTCGCCCCGGGCCTCGGTGGTGCGTTGCTGGGCCACGGCTTCCATCTGGCCAATCGGGTTGAAGCCGCTGAAGCCTTCGCGGCACAAACGGCCGTAGTTGACACCCGTGATACTGACCAGGGCCTTGATGCGACGCTCGATCATCGTCGCATTGATGGCATAACCGCCACCGCCGCAGATGCCTAATACCCCGATGCGGTCGGCATCCACGTACGGCAATGTGACCAAATAGTCGGAGACGCGGCTGAAGTCTTCAACGGCCATGGCCGGGTCTTCAATGTAGCGGGGCTCGCCACCGCTCTGACCTTGCGTGCTGCGGTCGAAGGCGATGACTACAAACCCGGCTTCCGCTAGGGCCTTCCCGTAGACGTTGCCGGCAGTCTGCTCCTTGCAGCTGCCGATGGGGTGAGCGCTGATGATCGCCGGGTACTTCTTGTTCTCGTCGAAGTTGGGTGGAAATTGCAGGTCCGCTGCGATGTCCCAGTAGGTGGTCCTGATCTTGACGCTTTGCATGGCGTGCTCCTTGGGGCGCTGAGTGATTTGCTTGGTCACCGCCCCTCGAGGGAAGTGCGGCCAACCACCGATGCAAGCACTGTAGACCCAATATTTGGCCCCTTATAGCCATCAATCTGAATTACAGTTGTATTCTCAAATTTACAATGATCGCCACATGGATCCGTCACTGCTCCCCTCCCTGGCTTGGTTTGCTCACGTCGCCCACCACCGCAGCTTTACCAAGGCGGCAGCGGAGATGGGAGTCTCTCGGGCCAATCTGTCGCAGAACGTAAAGGCGCTGGAGCGTCGGCTGAATGTCAAGCTGCTGTACCGAACCACGCGTGACATGTCGCTCACTGAAGAAGGCCAGCGGCTCTATGACGTGTGGTATCCGGCGCTGGTCGCCGTAGAGCGCACAGTGCGCACCATGCATGACGCACGTGATGAGCCTTCGGGCCTAGTGCGGGTGAATACATCTCGTGTGGCCGCCAAGACCTTGCTGGAGCCGCACCTGGAAGAGTTCTGCACCCGCTATCCCAAACTCCAACTGGAATTGGTCACCGACGATGCGCTGGCCAATATCGTGGCCGACGGGTGCGATGCTGGCATAAGGGTCGGCGAAAGCCTGGCCGAGCACATGGTGGCCGTGCCGATTACGCCACCATTGGAAATGGCGGTGGTGGGCACGCCCGCTTACTTCGAGCGCCACCCACAACCGGCCACGCCCGCCGATCTAGCGCAGCACAACTGTCTGCGATTCCGGGCGCCCGGCGGTGCGATCCTGCCATGGGAGTTCACTGCAACGGATGACGGCGGGCATGCCTTCACAGTAGAGCCGCAGGGCAGCCTCATCACCAACGACGATGACAGCATGATCCGCGCCGCTTTGCAGAATGTAGGCCTCATCCAGCACATCGACATCGCCGTGCAGCAGCGCCTGGATTCCGGCGAACTGGTACGGGTGCTGCAACCTTGGTGCAAGCCCTTCGCTGGCTTCTACATTTATGCACCCACCCGCGCACAGATGCCGGCCAAGGTGCGGGCCTTGATTGATTTTCTGGTCGAGAAGCGCGAGGGCATGACGGGCATGCGCCAACCACCTTTAACGAAGAAGCAGATACGTTGAGCGGTGCTCTTACGCTTGATTGTCAATTTGGACTGAATACTCTTGTGCGGTTTGGAATTCTTGGCACTTACGCGCGTTGGCCTCAGATTGGGAGCCTCTTGACTTCTCTATGCGCACCTCCGCTGTGCCAAGGCTTCTCCATGACGTCCGAACCCGCCACTCTGTTCCAAACCTTTGCCTTCAACAACGGCCTGACACTGCGTAACCGTGTGGTGATGGCGCCCATGACCACTTGGTCCGCCAATCCCGATGGAGCTATCTCGGATGCGGAACTGGACTACTACCGCCGCCGTGCCCAAAGCGTGGGCATGGTCATCACCGGCTGTACCCATGTTGCGGAGGACGGCATTGGCTTCACCGATGAGTTCGCCGCCTATGACGATCGCTTCATTCCCAGCTTGCTCCGGCTGGCCGAGGCTGCCAAGAGCGGCGGTGCTTCGGCAGTGCTGCAAATCTTCCATGCAGGCAACAAAGCGGTAGTGGACGCAGTGCCGCGAGGCGAACTGGTGAGTGCCAGTGCCGTCAATGCGCTGGGCGGGCCTTTCAATCGGGACGACGTGACGCCGCGTGCCTTATCGCAGAGTGAGATCCTGAAGATGGTGCACGCTTTCGGCGAGGCCACACGCCGTGCCGTCGAGGCAGGATTCGATGGCGTAGAGTTGCATGGCGCGCACGGCTTCCTACTGCAGAACTTCTTCTCGCCACGCTACAACCAGCGCGGTGACGAGTGGGGCGGCTCGCAGCAAAAACGCATGCGCTTCGCGCTGGCAGTGGTGAAGGAAGCCAAGCGGGTGATCGCCAAATATGCCACGCGCCCGTTCCTGCTGGGCTACCGCATCTCGCCCGAGGAACGCGAGGAAGGTGGCTATCGGGTACCGGACATCTGCCCGCTGGTGGATGGGCTGATTGCCGAGGGCATCGACTACCTGCACATCTCCCTGAACGATGTTCTGGGCGCGCGCCCGCTGGGAACCGATACCCGTCTCACCGTGGAGCAGGTCATTGCGCATGTCGGCAAGCGCGTACCAGTGCTGGCGGCGGGCATGTTGCGCACCCCGGCACAGGCCCAGACTGCGCTGGATCTGGGGCTCTCGCTGGCGGTCGTGGGCAAAGCGCTGGTTATTAACCCGGATTGGGTAGGGTTAGCTCAGGCGGGCTGTAGTGAGCAGATCAGCCAGGAACTGGTTCTGGACAAGCGCGCGGCGTTGTCCATTCCCGATGGCCTGTGGCGAGCCGTAGAGGCGGCGCCGGGGTGGATTCCGGTGCGCAAAGCTGAAGCTGTCGCTGGCGCCTGAGAGGATACCGGTGACAACTTCGGGCTTGTGATTCCTGTGACGGCAAGTGCGTTCAGCATTCGCTCGCCTGTCGCATTCGCCACTGTCATTGGCCCTCTGATCGAAGTACCCGTTCTGATCACCCTGATGAACGTCACGCTCAGGCTGAACCAAAGCAATTTTGTCGACTCCCCGCATTTCAATGCCAAGCTAAATTAGAGGTTTCCGGTTCGTGGTACTGGCGGAATTCGGCGGGCGTCAGCCCGCCGAGGCTGTCGTGAGGTATCTCGGTGTTGTAATCGGCCAACCACTGCTCTGCTTGTTCGCGTACTTCTCCGAGATTGCGGAAGACGTGCATATCCAGCACGCCACGTCGGAAGCTGCCATTGAAGCGTTCGATAAAGCCGTTCTGCATTGGCCGTCCTGGCTCGATGAAATCCAGCGCGATGCTCTTGCGCTCGGCCCATTCCGCCAACGCCAAGGCGATGAACTCGGGGCCGTTGTCCAGGCGAAGCTTTGCGGGATAGCCGCGCCACGCTGCAATTCGTTCCAAAGTGCGGATGACCCGCGTTGCCGGTAAATTCAGATCAACTTCGATGGCCAAGGCCTCGCGGCTGAAATCGTCGATCACGTTGAATGTCCGGAACCTTCGCCCATCCCAAAGCGCGTCGGACATGAAGTCGATCGACCAGCTGCCGTTGATCTGCTCGCCGGCCACCAATGGCATCGGGTGCCGGTTCGGAAGACGCTTCTTCCCTCGCCGACGCTGATTGAGCTTCATCAGACAGTACACACGCCAGACACGCTTGTGATTCCAAACCAAACCGCGGCGACGAATCAGTTGAAACAGCTTGCCGAAGCCGCGCTCCGGAAAACGCTCAGAGAGCTCGGCCAGGAGCGCGATCACCTCTTCGTCCCGATCCGGCCGATGGCGGTAGCGTGCCGTTGACCGAGGCATCCCAATCGCCGCACAGGCCCGGCGTTCGCTCCAGCCATGGCGGTCCTGCAGCCAGGCCAAGAGCGGGCGCTTGTGCGCCGGGTCTAAAGCTTTTTTGCAATCAGATCCTTCAACGCATGATTCTCCATCGCCAGTTCGGCGTACATCCGCTTGAGCTTTGCGTGCTCGGCTTCAACGTCGCGCAACCGCTGCACGTCCGAAGCTTCCATGCCGCCGTACTTGGACTTCCAGACGTAGTAAGTCGCATCGGAAATGCCAAGCTCACGGCAGACATCCTTGACCTGCCTTCCAGCCTCAACCTGCTTCAACGTCGTAACGATCTGACTCTCAGTGAATTTGCTCTTGCGCATCGGCGGTCTCCTTGGGGCTAGTTTGCCCGGAGACCTCTAAGAATGCCTGGATCAAGTTTACGGGCAGGCGACAACTCACCAAGCGTGTAGGCGAGTAAACTTATTTCAAGCGACACGCTTGGCAAATTGTTCATATCTTCCTCAGCCCTTTAATGATCCTCATTGCCGAAGAGAGGCTGTATTGCTGCTGCGAGAAATCGTACGACCGTCCACCAGCAGGAGAAAGATTCAGATAAAATCCGCGCTGCTGCACATCAGGGATTTTCGTGCTCACCACAAAATAATCTCCAATCAGCGTCGGATATCGAAAAAAGAACTCCGCAATTCTCCCGCGACCTTTAGAAGATATTTTGGACTCGGGATCAACCAAGGATTCGATCTCAATTTGGAACATCTCCACGCCCGACTGCACTAGCGCGTCCATATGCGCAGTTCGGTCAAGCAGAGAAATGTCATCTTTTAGTAGGAAAAGTCCATTGGCAATTTTTCGAACATCCAATGCAGCCAACGCGTTCAACTGCGCGCGACTTGACTCTATCTTTTCTGGATCCACAACCGTGAATTCGAGGTAGCTTGGCTTCAATTCTTCAAGCAGCTCTCGACAGAACCCGATATCCTCCACTCCGCCGGAAGGATAGATTGCGTGCTCACAACTCAGTAGAACCTTTAGATTCTTGTATTGTTCGACATCCAATTCATTCGCGGAACCGCATCGCGACAAGACATACCCTGCCATATCGATTTCGCCAAGCTTGGCGGATTCCGCAGCCGATCTTATTTGATTAACCTTTATCACTTCAACCCCTGCATGCTTTGGCGATCTCCTTGGTGCCAGTTTACCGGGAGACCCCCAAGAACGCCTGGGTCGAGTTTATGGGCAGGCGACAAAATCACTTCGGTACAACTTCGTACTCAACAATTTTTGCGCCACCATCCAATTGTTCACTCAAGACAGCGCAGACCTGCTCAAAAGAAATAACGTAGGTGCTAGGATAATCAACAGCCTGCCCGCCGACAGTCATCTCAACGAAGTCATCAGAATCTTTCGACAAGTCCACCGCGTTGACGATCTTATCGACAAACTCCATTGTAACTATAAACGAAGCACCGCCCCCTCCGATCATGATCGACCCATCCGACAATTCAACGCAAACAAGGGATCGATCATCACCGTTCATATTCCTAACCGCCTCCAGGCAACCGAAGAAAGTCACATCTTCACTCTCAACACTCACCGCGCGAGCACCTTGACGAATTTCTGAAGATATTTTAGTTATTGTGCGCATGGTGCTTTGAAAACCCTTGATCCTGAAGGTGAATGTACAAGTATCTCATCCAGACCCAAGGCCTTGGCAAGAGACCCTACCCCGTTAGATGGCCCACAAGCATGACACAGATCGCGGTCAACCCACATTTCAGCGACTTTATGCTTGCCCGCCATTCCTGCGTCAAATGCCTGCTGCGCCGCATTCCCTTCTGCATGAAATTTCGTAATGTTGTTGATAGGGCCGGCGGTAAAAGGATTCTTCGGGTTCTGAATTCTACTATTCATTCCGATGAATTCCCGGTCGCCTACACGAAGCAACGCGACGGTGTTCTGGGCGTTCTTCGCGCCACCTGCCGCTAGCGCGTCCTCACCAGCCACGGAGAGAAGGCCATTTTGGTCACGAAAAAAACTTATGGAATCCCACGCCGATCCGGCTGAGAGCCCAAGAGGATCAATCCATCCCAACGTATTTCGAACGTAAGAATAAACATTTAGCCCTGCAAGCAGGCCCAGGGGATCCTGACCAATATAGCCCGCCTGCTCCGGATCGTAATATCTATACCTGTTATAATTGAGGCCAGTCTCTGCATCCACGTACTGCCCTTGCATCGCCAAGTTATTTTCCAAATAGCTTTCACCCAGATGGCGCACTCCACTCCCTCCCCAGGAAGCGGACCAAACGACTCTCCCAAAACTGTCGCATATTCTCAGCGGGCAGCCATTTGGGTCAACCTGGAAAACATATGAACACTTTATGTTTCCAAAAGAACTGCTACCAGCTTCGCCCGCCAACACATCCCCTTCCCTGCTTGGCGCGGAGGCGGATTGATTACAATTCAAGTCATTTGCTGATACACCCTCCCTCGCCGCTGAAAGAATTGCGGTTCTACCCAGAATAAATGCACCATTAATCGATGTATTTTCCGAACCTCCCCCTGATCTCAACTGAAAGACGGGGTCGTTCAACTTTTTCGCATCAACGGGGCCAGTAGTAGTTGCCGGGGGCGACACTTTTGTCTCAACAATGTCCTTACTGGCCGCCCCAACAAGGACCAATGGCACAAACGTTCCTGGGTAATACACGTACTCCCGCACCCGCTCGTGCAACGCCGTCAACCTCTGTTGG
This sequence comes from Stenotrophomonas sp. STEN033, assembly GCF_056856655.1. Classification (NCBI taxonomy): domain Bacteria; kingdom Pseudomonadati; phylum Pseudomonadota; class Gammaproteobacteria; order Lysobacterales; family Lysobacteraceae; genus Stenotrophomonas; species Stenotrophomonas sp. STEN033. Next base: position 39,283 of record NZ_JBXFWM010000010.1, on the reverse strand, counting down.
CGCGCCTTGACTTCAATCAAGCTAGCGACATTCCCCACCCAAACCGGCGCTGCATCCACCGCGTCATTGGCCTGCTGCACTTCACCCAGCAACGCATCGCCGTCCCAGAAGAACCACGTCGTCTGCGTCGGGTTGCGCTTGAACACTCTTCGGCCTAGCGGGTCGTAGCCGTAGTGCGTGGCTTGCCCATTTCGCCGGCTTTCCGCCAAGCGATGGTTGGCATCCCAGATCAGGGTCAGATCGTCAGGAGCGTCGCCGTGCGGTGCGCCTTTGCGTATCAGGTCGCCTGCCCGGTCAAAGACGTAGTGCACGCCTTGATAGGTACCTTCGCGCGTCCAGGTGACCAGCTCATCGTTGTCGCCGCCCACCACCTTGCGTGCCTGCACCTGCTTGATCTCGGTGCGTAGGCGGTCGCCGGCCGGGTCATTGAAGAAGCGTTCTATCTTGCCCTTCGGGTCGGTGTGCTGCAGCAGCCGACCAATGGCGTCGTAGCGGTATTCGTCCACGCCCTGCCCGCTGTCACTGCGTCGGGTCAGGTTGCCGCTGCGGTCATAGTCGTAGCGGGTTTCAAACAGCGGCGCGGCGTCCTTCAGGATCGATTGCGAGGTCAGCAGGTTGCGGCTGTCATAGCTGAAGTTGCGCTGCAGATGCGAGCTCAGGGTTTCCTGCGTGGTCCGCCCCAAGGCATCGCGCTGCATCAGGATGGGCGATTCATCGTTGATCGCTATCGACACCGCCTGATCACGCAGATCGTAACCGATGGCAAGGTGATTGCCGGCGGAAGTCTCTCGTGACACCCGGTTGCCCACCTCGTCGTAGCCGTAGCCGACGCGGAAGCCATCCTGCAACTCTTCCAACAGCTGTCCAACCGGGTCGTAGCGGCGCTTGACCGTACGCGAGGGATTACGAAGCTCGATCAACTGACCGAGCTTGTCGTAGACAAAGTGCTCCTGCAGCTGCTGCCCGGGATGGCGGATATCCGGCAAGGTCTTGCGGGTGATCCGCCCCATCTTGTCGGTGTTGAAGGCAATCTTCTGACCGAGCGCGTCGACGGTAGTCGTGAGCCTTCCCGCTGCGTCGTAGTTGTAGCGTCGTGCCTGGCCCCAATAGTCGACTTCCTCGACGATGCGGCCGAGCGGGTCGCGCAGGAGTTGGTAGGTCTCACCGCGTTGATTGATGACAGCGACCAGCTGTTCTTCGCTGTCATAGCGGTATTCCACGATATGACCATCGGCCTGAAGCCGCTTGCTGATCTGGCCTATGCCCACATACTCCAGCCGGGTCTGCGCGCCGGCTTCGTCGGTGTAACGGACCAGCTGATCTTCCGCATCGTATTCGCAGCGCACACCGGCACCGTCGGGCGTGATCGTCGCCAGCAACCGGCCTTTGGCGTCATATTCATAGCGGCTTACCTGGCCTAGCGGGTCCACCTGCCGCAGCAGATTGCCCAGCGCATCCTGCTCGTAGCGACTCTCATGCCCGAGCGCATCGACAACCGCGGCAACCAGTCCGTGCCGGTCGTAGCGCAGCTGGGTGACGGCCTGTCGCGCGTTGGTCTGCGCGAGCAACTGCCCGCTGGCGTCATAGTCATAGCGTGTGGTCGCCGCCAATGGATCGGTCTGCGCAACCATCAGTCCACGCGCGTCATAAGCCTGCTGCCACGCGGCGCCATCCGGCGACCGCAGCGCAAGCATATTGTCGTTGTCGTCGTACTCCATCTGCAGCGTGCTGCCATCGGCCCGCGTCAGGCAGCACAGGTTGCCATGTGCATCGTAGGCAAAGCCGGTACGCAGGCCTTCCGGGTCGGTTACCGCCACCGTGCGGCCGAAGTCGTCGTACTCAAAGAAAGTGACGCCGTCGAGCGGATCAATCTCGCAAAGCGGCAGCTGGTTCTCGTCGAACTTGATCACGCTCAGGTGGCCGAGCGAATCGGTCACGCGGGTCTCCCGCAGCAGCGTGTCGTACTCGAAATGGTAGTCGTACAGGCCGCCGTCACCCCAGGAGTGCACTACCCGTCCCTGCGCATCAAAGGTGTAATAGAACGACAGGCCAACCCGGTCCGTATGCTGCACCAAGCGGTGCTGCGCATAGACAAACGTACGCGCAGCGCCCAGCGCATCCATCGCAGCAACAAGATCACCTTCGTTGCTGTAGCGATAGCTCACCAAGGGGTGGACAAGCCCGGTGGCCGGGTCGTGCATGGCCATCCGCTCTATGCGGCCGTGCCGCGCATCCACATCGATGAAGCGCCCTTGCAGGCCATCGACACCGCTTTCGACGATACGTACCAGGTGGCCGTCGTTGCGCTCGAAGCGCCAGTAGTTACCGCTGGCATCTTCGATGCGCTGCAGGGCCAGGCTGCCATGTACCGGCAACGGCGCGATCCCTGCCGGCAGCTCGCTGCCGAACACATACTGCAACCCGCCCTTGAAGCGCACCCGCAACTGCCCGCGTTGTCGCAGCAAGCGTGCACCATCGACGAAATCCAGTATCGCGGCGGCTTCACCGTCAACCGGCGGCAGCTCGGGGAAGAAGGCGACCTGCCCCGGCCCGCACATCCATACCGAACCATCGGCCAGCACTTCCAGCATGATGTCGGCAGGCGTCTGCCAACCGATACCACAGGCGCCGCCACGGTCGATCTGCGCGGAGCTGTAGCTGCGCTGCCAGACCAGCGGCAGGCGACCGGGAATCTCGAAATCCTGGTGACTGACCACCACACTGCCATCGCGGGTATCCACCGGCTCGGCGCGCAGGATCTTGCACTTGAGCGTGCCCGGCGGAAGATGGCCCCACTTGCCTTGACGCCACCTCTTGAAGGCATCCATCTTGCCCTGGAAGAACTTCGTCTTGCGCAGCTTGCCAAGCCCGGCGAAGGCTGCGCGAAATGCCATCGCTGTCCATGAGATCGTCGGCGGACCACCTACCGTTACATTGGTGGGGATGGCCACGTTCAAACCCGTCGGCAAGGACATCGCCCGCAGCGGCTTCTTGGGCTTCTTCATCCGGAACGGGTTGATCATGCCGGCCAGGTTGCAATCCAGCACCGGCATGGCCAGCCGCGAGAACGGCTCGCCGTCAGCCGACACCGTGCGGCTGCCCATGAAGATTTCCTCGCCATCGAACTGCGGCCCCATCGGCGCGGCCAACGGCGGTGCCCACACCCCCAGGGGAATATGTACGTCCAGCCCACCCGTGCCCGCAGTGGCGCGATGCACACCATTGACCTTGATCGTCGAGCCAATGAACGGGATGTAATCGAAAGGATCCAGTACCAGCCCGATATGCGGCGTCGGCAGCGGGCTTGGCGGCACCGCATACATATGGATGTCGATGCCCAACTGCGGATCAAGATGCTTGGCAGCGATGCTCATGGCAACACTCCTTGTCGCTTAGATGGCGCGCAACAGCGCACGCAGGAAGGCTTTGACCTCATCGCGATAGTCGGCACTGATCCAGGCCACCACGATGATTCCAATCACGATGGCCACCGCCATCACCGCTGTTTTCCTGCTCGGCGTCATGCCAGTGCTGCTCCTGCTGTTGTCTGTGCTGCGCTACGCGCGGTATCGGCCGCCTGCCACAATTCCGACGGATCCGGTAACGGCTGCATTGCCGGCGGCTCGCTCCATACCGGGATCTCATGGTCCAGGGGGTGTTCGATGGCCGGAATGCCGTTCCAGGATGGATCGAGGAAATCCCGGCCCACGGCGACGATCTTGCGGAAGAACTCATCACCGGCCTGGATCAGTCGTTCACGTTCCTGCTGGGCACGATGAAAGCCCTGCTCCAGCACCACGTCCAATTGCCGCTCGATGGCATCGAGTGCGGACCGTGCCGGCCGAGGCCCCAGGGCCATCGCGTGGTTTTCGGCATCGCCGAACACACGCGCACTGGCTTGCACATACTCGGCCGCGACGTCCTGCAACTTCTGGCAGCGGCGTGCGTCCTGCAACAGCAGCAGATCCCACAGCGCCTGCGGCAGCGTTGTGGTTTTGCGGTCCGCTGGCGGCAAGGGTTTGGCAATACGAATAGCCTCCAGCAGCTGGGTGCGCGCGAGCTCCCGGTTGCCCGCCTGCAACAGACACCAGCCGGCCATGCGTTGCCCTTCCAGCTGGAACATCGGGTGCGGAATACTCGCCGCCGAGGTCGAGGCCTGCAGGTAGGTCTGCGCGGCGCGCTCAGGCTGCTTGGCCGTCAACCAGCAGCCCGCCTCGCCAAACCAACTCTGCGTCACCAGATCCGCACCTGCGGCATTACCGCCAAGCCTGGCACTCTCAGCCGCAGTGCGCGCATTGCGGTAGGCATTGATCGCCTGGGCGTGATCGCCGTGCTTGAGCCAGGCACCAGCCACCATCATCTGTACCACCGACTGCTGGTCATGCCACCCATTGCGCGTGGCCAGTGCCTGCGCACGCTCCGCCCGGCTGACCACCTGGGCGGGGCTACCCCGCTCGATCAACAGCACCAAGTCGGCCAGCAACTGTCGATACAACACCTCCGGCCCGCGCCCGGTGGATTGCGCCGCGGTATCGCGGGCGATGCCAAACATATCGACGTCGCCGCCGATCAGCGCGGCCACCTCCGCGTGCTTGTCCAGCAGCGGCTGCCAACGGGGATCCTCTTCGGTATCCACCAGCACCAGACGCAGCTGCGCGCTGGGCCTGGCGTTCAGCGCAGCCGAAACCCAGCGCTCGAAGCCATCACCTGGCACGTAGCGTTCGGGCTCCAGTACGGCTGCCATCAAGCGCAGATGCGCGCCGTGATGTTCGGCAAAGCTCGCCAGCACCTCGACGACACCCGCGGCAGAATCCGGATGGGTTTCGTTGGGGCCGCGCCAGCCCAGCGTTACGCCCTGCTCGCGCAACTCATCCTGGCTGCCGAGATAGCGCTCCAGCAAATCCTGCTTGATCTGCCTGCTGTAGCGGAAACCCAGTTCGTAGCGGGTATCGATGCGCAGGAAATAGTCCGGCGTATCGCGCCCTTCATCGTGCCGCTGCATCTCGAAGAAGGCCGCCAGCAGACGACTGGCATTGGCCGGCAGACGCCATATCAGCAATCGTCGGGAGGGGTCGGAACTTGCCTGCAGCCACGCCTCGCGCAAGGTAGCGAGGCCGCGCAACATGGGGGTGTCCTGCATGCTGAATCTCCGTTCTGCTTAGCAGTTGAGCTTGATCTCGCTGCCGTTGACCGAGACTCCGCTGGCATTGATCACCACTTCCGAACCACCGGCGCTGATCTTGATCTCACCCGCCGTGATCTCGATGGCGGAGGATTCGCCGACGGCTGCGATCAGTTTGGCCGCAGACGACAGGGTCATTTCCCCAGTGGAGAACTGCGAGTGGGTTTCGGTGACCCCCTGCTCGAACGTACCTTCCACCCCGATGGTGCGTGGTCCCTTGTTGGCATCCTCGACGGCGCCAGTGACTCCGCGCTTGTCCAAGCCGGTGATGCTGGTCTCGCGCCCGGCAAGGTATTGCTCGGTCACCTTTCCCTGCACCTGTTCGAGCGAGGTCGAGGTGATGGTCTGCTGCCACGTACCGGTGCGCTGGCTGATGTAGTTGCCGGTCAGCGTTGTGGTGAAGGGACCGGTGATGGTTTCGGTGTAGCCGGCGGCGAGAATGGTCTTGGTCTGACCGGTGTGATACGTCTCGCCGACCGCACCGGTGACGTCCGTGGTGCGCGTTCCGGTCACGGTGGAGGTGTCGGTACCGGTGACGGTGATCCCGCGGTTGCCGGTGACGCCGATGGTCTGGTTACCACCCACCGTCATGCTGTGATCAACCGTTACGCTGGTCGACTTGTTGTTGAGGATGCTGGCAGTCTGGTCATTGAGCACCGTGGTGACCATGTCGCGCTGCGCACGCATGTTCAGCAGTTCCCCGCCGGCACCGTCGTGCATGGTCACTTCGTTCCAGCCCGCACCCTTCACTGTCTTCGACTTCAGCCCGCTGACTTCCATACCGAATGGGGGCATGTTCTGTTCGTTGTAGACCCGACCCGTGATGATCGGACGATCCGGATCACCGTCGAGGAAGTCGACGATGACTTCCTGGCCGATGCGCGGCGGCGAAACGCCGCCCATGTCAGCACCGGCCCACGGACTGGCACTACGTATCCAGCACGAGGCATTTTCACGACGGTCCAGCTTGCGGTCCCAGTGGAACTGCACCTTCACCCGACCGTAGGCATCGGCATGCAGCTCCTCACCCGGCGGGCCGACCACGGTAGCAGTCTGTGGCCCTGGCATACGCGGCCATGGCGTCTGTCGCAAAGGACGGAAGGGAATTCGTCGGCGCAACACCTGCGCCTGCATTTCCATGCTGGGCAACTCGGCACTGGAGAAATCACTGGCGAAGTTGTTATGCCCTTCGCGCCGCATCGACACCACGAAGAACTGACGATCCACCTCGTCGCGCCCGATAAAATCCGGGTGGCGATCAAGGCTGAAGCACGCGCCAGCGGCGAGTTCGCCCGCGTTGCCTGCGCACTCGAACAGCTTGGTTGGCCAGCTGACTTCTTCATTGCGCACCGCCGCCAATGCCTCGCCGACACGACTGTTGGCAAAACGCGCCGCACCGTCGTAACGGTACTGCTCGAGCGGTGGCAACAGACCCATCGGCACCTGGTTGCCCTGGTTGCCATCGAGCTGTTGCTTGGGCTGCTTGAAATCGAAGCTGCGCAAGGTCTGTGCACTCGGCCCGACCCTGCGTCGTGCGCCCCACCGATGCAGGCCAGTACGCGCCAACGTGCCCTGATCGGAGACATAGGCAACGCTGCCCGGCTCGCCATGCACGACACTGAGCGTGGAGTCATCACTGATGACCAGCGTATGCCCCTCGTCATCATGCACGAAACTGTAGTACAGGCCGGCATCTTCCAGCAGGCGACTGACGAAGGCGAAATCCGATTCGTTGTACTGCACGCAGTACGACAATGGCGGCAGCTTGCCGGCATTGAGATCGTAGCGATAGCGTGCCAGCTGCTCGTAACCAGTAAACACTTCTTCAACGATCTCCAGGACATTCTTGTCCTGGAAGATGCGGCAGTTGCTGGTGTAATCAAGGAACGCGAACCACGGCGCGACTTCGGCGCGGTAGCTGTTGAATTGCGCCTGCTGGCCGGTGCTGGCGAACTCGCGCACATAGCCATGCACGCTGCGGCCGCCAAACTCGTCGCCGAGCAACAACCGCAACGGCTGTCCTACCAGCTGCTTCAACTCCAGCCGGGATTGGGTGGACAGCAACTCAACGTGGTAGAGAAAAGGGGCAGAGACCGACTCGTTGCCGTCGAAACGTTTGACCAGGAATGTCTCTGGTGCAAGCGCGGTCTCTACACGAACCAGGCGGCGGTCCTGGTGCAGGCGCTGCAAGCCGCCTGCTGCTGAAAGTGATTCGGCGAACATCGGGCGTTCCGTCGTCCCATGCGTGATCGAGAACCCGACTTTGCCATTGCTTTATGAAACGCGCCAGTTTTCTGACACCCATATCGGGTCTTCGAATGCTGAATTCGTAGGAATGTATTAGTGGAGGATGGCCTTCGTCACGCAGTCCTCACGCAATCAAAGCGTGGTCTGGCGTTGAACTGCGCAGATTCTGCAGTCGTTGGTTTCCGAACGACGTTTGTTGTCTGGACATTCGAGACTCGTCTTTAGCGATGTAGATCACACAAAGCTAGCTATGCAAGTACCGAAGCCCGGGTAAGCAGAGCGCACCCGGGGTCAAGGAACCAGAATTATTCGAGTTGGCCGCAAATGCCCCAGGGGCGCGCCGCTTACCGGGGCTACGCGTGGTGATGGATTTGCGGTGAAGCCTCTGCCGAGCATGGCTCGGCACTACAAGAGATACGCTTGCACCCGATCAAACGATTGCGCAGTGCTCGACTATCAGCTGGATGGCTTTGCCGCCGCGGTAGTCGTCGCTCACCAGTCGGTAGGCAAGCTGCACGTGCTGCGCGGGTGCGGTGCCAGTCCAGCCGCTGAAATGGATCGCGTTGATTCGAGCCGAACTCCCGGTCTGACGCAATACGAACTTCAGATGGCGTTCCTTGAGCACGCGCCATTCAAGTACTTCGAACACGCCATCGAACAGCGGCTCGGCAAAGCCCTGTCCAAATGGGCCGGCCAAGCGCAGCGCTTCGGCGTGCTGGAAATCCAGCTCTGCGGGAGACAACTCACCATCACTGAGCAGCTGCTGCTGCAGCAATGCCGGGTCCAGGCTGCGTTGTACCTGCTGTTCGAAGGCAAGCTTGAAAGCCTGCAGATTGGCCAACGGCAGGCTGAGCCCGGCCGCCATCGCATGACCGCCGAACTTCTCCATCAATCCCGGGTGGCTGGCGTTGATCGCGGCCAAGGCATCACGGATGTGGAAACCGCTGATCGAGCGCGCCGAACCACGCAGTGCATCAGCCCCCGGCTCGGCCGGGGCAAAGGCAATCACCGGGCGATGCAGGCGATCCTTCATCTTGGAGGCGACCAGGCCGACCACTCCCGGATGCCATTCGGCATCGAACAGGCAGGCGGCGACCGGACGTTGCATGCCGTCATCCAACAGCGCACGGGCGACGGCACGCTCGGCATCGTCGGTCATGATCTGCTGCACCGCGCGGCGTTCGGCGTTGATCTCCTCCAGCAAGGTGGCGATGTGCCGCGCCTGCGCCGGGTCTTCGGTAAGCAACAGCTCGATGCCCAGTGCCATGTCTTCCAGTCGCCCCGCCGCGTTGAGGCGGGGCGCAACGGCATACCCGATGTCGCTTGCACTGAGCCGACGCGGATCGCGACCACTTACTTCGATCAAGGCCTGCAAACCCACGCAGGCCTTGCCAGCACGCAGCCGGCGCAGGCCTGCGGAAACCAGGGCGCGGTTGTTGTCATCCAATGCCACCAGGTCGGCAACAGTGCCGACCGCCACCAGATCCAGCAAGGTCAGCAGATCAGGTTCGGGCTGCGTAGCGAATGCGGCTCGATCGCGCAGATGGCGACGCAGCGCCATCAGCACGTAGAAAATCACGCCGACGCCTGCCAATGCCTTGCTCGGGAATGCGTCGCCGTCCACGTTCGGATCGACAATTGCATCGGCCGGTGGCAATTGCTCACCCGGAAGGTGGTGATCGGTGACCAACACCTGCCAACCCAGCGCCTTTGCCGCACGCACGCCAGCATGGCAGGCAATGCCGTGATCGACCGTGACCAATACATCAGGCTGCAATGCCGCGAGCTCTGCCACCAGGGAGGGCGACAAACCGTAGCCATGCAGCATCCGGTTCGGCACCGCATGCACCACGTCACGTGCGCCAAGCATGCGCAGTCCCCGCACCCCCACCGCGCAGGCGGTAGCGCCATCGCAATCGAAGTCGCCCACGATCAGAATGCGCTTGTCACCGGCGATGGCCTCGGCCAACAGGCTTACCGCCGCCTGCATGCCACCCAGCAGTTCAGGCGCGTGCAGTTGCGCAAGTCGTGGCTGCGCCTGCTCGGGCGTGGTCGCCCCCCGTGCGGCATAGATGCGGCGCAGCAACGGCAGCGTCCCATCGTTCCAGTCGTCGGCCACGACCGCGTCACGACGAACAATCTTCAAGCTCTCACTCATCGGCCAGCGTCGAAATGGGCTTCTTCCACAGCCGCCAACGCTGCCTGCGGGTCAGGCGATAACCCGTGCCGTCCTCGAAATCCAGCTGCAATTCGCTGAGCTCACCACGCGCAAGCGCTTCGAGCAAAGGAGCGATGGCGTCACGCGTCAGCTGCTGCAGTGAACGCAACTGGCGTAGATCGACCAATGCATCCACGCTCTGCTCGCCGCCCAGGCGTACGCCGGCCATTGCAGCCAGGCCTTGCAGCAAGGCATCACGGCTACGCACCTGCGCATGTGCGGTCTGCACGGATTGTGGCAGCTTTCCCGCCCCCCAGAACCACACGGAGTTCACCGCACGCTGGCCCTGCGCGACGCGCTGTTCGTTCCAGGGGTGCTGGTGTAGTACCACCTGTGCTTCGGTGAGCAGCGCTCGCCAGCGGCGCCCGTTCTCGCCGCTCGGCAGATGGGCAAACAGGTCATCGCCGAGGACGACATCGGGTTCGGCGAACGCAGGCAATGGCGTGTCGTCCGGCAGATGCAGATACCAACGCGCCGGCGTCGGCGCATCCAACTGGTAGCCGAAACCGGCGAACAAGGGCTGCAATGCGGGCAACAAGGCATCCACATCGGCCTGTTCCAGGCGCAACGTTTCCGCCGCTGCCATCAGCCGCGCGCCCTGCATGTCCGGCACGATGTTGGCCGGATCGGCGCGCAGCCAGAAGCCATCGGCGGCGTCGCCGGCATCGGCCTGGCGGGTCAAGGCGGCAGCCGACCAGTCGGCCGGCTGCACGCTGAAGTGACGGCGCAGCTGCGCCAGTTCACCGGCTGTACCGAGCGAGCGCTCGGCACGGCCCAGGGCCGTAGCCACCTGCGCCGGCAGTTCGCCTGCCGGAAAACGGCTGCGCGCGGGCAGCAGCAGTGTGGCTTTGGCCATCGTCAGTCGAGGTATTCGACGCTGACGATTTCGTACTCACGCTGGCCAGCCGGCGCATCGATGGCGATGGCGTCGCCCTCGTTCTTGCCGATCAGGGCACGCGCCACCGGCGAGGAAATGGCGATCAAGCCCAGCTTGATGTCCGCTTCCAGGTCACCGACGATCTGGTAACGCTTCTCTTCATCGGTTTCCACGTCGGCCAGGGTCACCGTCGCGCCGAACACCACCTTGCTGCCAGCATTGAGCTTGCTGATGTCGATGACTTCCGAGTGCGACAGCTCGCCTTCCAGCTGCTTGATGCGGCCTTCGATGAAGCCCTGCTCTTCGCGTGCGGCGTGGTACTCGGCGTTTTCCTTCAGGTCACCGTGCTCGCGTGCTTCGGCGATGGCGGCAATGACCTTGGGACGCTTTTCCGACTTCAGGTGATCGAGTTCGTCACGCAGGCGCTTGGCGCCCTTCATCGTGATGGGGGCTCTCATGCATTCAACTCCTTGTGCAGTTCCTGCAACGACAACACCGGACCGGTGCCACGGAACTCCAGCGACTGTACCAGCGCCTTGGCGCCAGCAACGGTGGTGGAGTACGTGATGCGGTTCTGCAGTGCCTCGCGGCGGATCGAGAACGAGTCGTTGATCGCTGCACGACCTTCGGTCGTGTTGACGATGTAGACGATCTCGCCGTTCTTGATGCTGTCCACGATGTGCGGACGGCCTTCAACCACCTTGTTGACCACGTCGCAGGTGTAACCGTGCTGCTGCAACCAGGCAGCGGTGCCGCGGGTGGCGACCAGCGAGTAGCCACGTTCGACCAGGCCCTGCACCGCCGGCATCACGCGCTGCTTGTCTGCGTCGCGTACCGAGATGAAGACCTTGCCGACCGGCGGGGTCTTGATGCTGCCGGCTTCCTGCGCACGTGCAAACGCGGCGCTGAAGGTGCGACCAACGCCCATCACTTCACCGGTGGAGCGCATCTCCGGCCCGAGGATCGGATCGACGCCCTGGAACTTGGCGAACGGGAAGATGGCTTCCTTCACCGAGTAGTAGTTCGGCACGATTTCCTTGGTCGCGCCCTGCTCGGCCAGCGTCTTGCCGGCCATGCAGCGGGCGGCGATCTTGGCCAGCGCCATGCCGGTCGCCTTGGACACGAACGGCACGGTGCGCGAGGCACGCGGATTGACTTCCAGCAGGTAGATCACGTCCTTGCCATCGGCATCGGCCTGGATCGCGAACTGGGTGTTCATCAGGCCGACGACCTGCAGTGCCTTGGCCAGCTCGGTGACCTGGCGACGCAGTTCGGCCTGGGTTTCAGCCGACAGCGAGTACGGCGGCAGCGAGCAGGACGAGTCACCGGAGTGCACGCCGGCCTCTTCGATGTGTTCCATCACGCCGCCGATCAGGACCTTGCCGTCCTTGTCGCAGATGATGTCGACGTCGGCTTCGACTGCAGCATCGAGGAAGTGGTCCAGCAGCACCGGCGAATCGTTGGACACCTTGACCGCGTCGCGCACGTAGCGGGCCAGGTCGGCTTCGCTGTAGACGATTTCCATTGCACGGCCGCCAAGCACGTAGCTCGGGCGCACCACCAGCGGATAGCCGATTTCGCGGGCCAGCAGCAGGGCTTCCTGGTCGTTGCGGGCGATGCGGTTCGGCGGCTGCTTCAGGCCGAGCTTCTCGACCAGCTGCTGGAAACGCTCACGGTCTTCGGCCAGGTCGATGGAGTCCGGCGAGGTGCCGATCACCGGCACGCCATTGGCTTCCAGCGCACGTGCCAGCTTCAGCGGGGTCTGCCCGCCGTACTGCACGATCACGCCCTTGGGCTGCTCCAGCTCGACGATCTCCAGCACGTCTTCCAGCGTCAGCGGCTCGAAGTACAGGCGGTCGGAGGTGTCGTAGTCGGTCGAAACGGTTTCCGGGTTGCAGTTGACCATGATGGTTTCGAAACCATCCTCGCGCAGGGCGAGCGCGGCGTGCACGCAGCAGTAGTCAAACTCGATGCCCTGGCCGATGCGGTTCGGGCCACCGCCCAGGATCATGATCTTGTCACGGTTGCTCGGTGCGGCCTCGCACTCGTCCTCATAGGTCGAATACAGGTAGGCGGTACCGGTGGCGAACTCGCCGGCGCAGGAGTCAACACGCTTGTAGACCGGACGCACCTTGTGGGCGCGACGCAGCGCACGGATGGCCGCTTCGTTGGTGCCGGTCAGCTGTGCCAGGCGAGCGTCGGAGAAACCGGCGCGCTTGAGCTTGCGCAGGCGCGCTGCGTTCAGCGAATCGATGCCTTCGGCATGGACCTGCTTTTCGTCAGCGATGATCTCTTCGATCTGGTCGAGGAACCACGGGTCGATGTGCGACAGGCCGTAGATTTCTTCCACGCTCATGCCGGTGCGGAAGGCATCGCCCACGTAGAACAGACGCTCCGGGCCCGGGGCCTTGAGCTCGCGCTTCATGGTGGCGACGTCGTCGGCATTGCCCAGGTCCAGCTCGGTCGGGTCGAGGCCGACCTTGCCGGTTTCCAGGCCACGCAGCGCCTTCTGCAGCGACTCCTTGAAGGTGCGGCCCATCGCCATCACCTCGCCCACCGACTTCATCTGGGTGGTCAGGCGCGCGTCGGCGGCCGGGAACTTCTCGAAGGCAAAACGCGGAATCTTGGTGACGACGTAGTCGATGGACGGCTCGAACGAGGCCGGGGTCAGGCCGCCGGTGATTTCGTTCTTCAATTCGTCCAGGGTGTAGCCGACCGCCAGCTTGGCGGCGACTTTGGCGATCGGGAAGCCGGTGGCCTTGGAGGCAAGTGCCGAGGAACGCGACACGCGCGGGTTCATCTCGATCACCACCACGCGGCCGGTGGTCGGGCTGATGCCGAACTGCACGTTCGAACCGCCGGTATCCACGCCGATCTTGCGCAGCACGGCGATGGAGGCATCGCGCAGGCGCTGGTATTCCTTGTCGGTCAGGGTCTGTGCCGGCGCCACGGTGATCGAGTCACCGGTGTGCACGCCCATCGGATCGAGGTTCTCGATCGAGCAGACGATGATGCAGTTGTCCGCGGTGTCGCGAACCACTTCCATCTCGAATTCCTTCCAGCCCAGCACCGATTCTTCCACCAGCACTTCGGTGGTCGGCGACAGTTCCAGGCCACGGCCGACGATCTCGATCAGCTCTTCGCGGTTGTAGGCGATGCCGCCGCCGCTGCCGCCGAGGGTGAAGGACGGACGGATGATGGTCGGGTAGCCAACGCGGGTCTGGATTTCGAGCGCCTCTTCCAGCGTGTGGGCGACGGCGGCGGTCGGGCATTCCAGACCGATCTCACCCATCGCCACGCGGAACAGCTCGCGGTCTTCGGCCATGCGGATGGCTTCGCGCTTGGCACCGATCAGCTCGACGTTGTACTTCTCCAGCACGCCGTGGTCAGCCAGGTCCAGCGCGCAGTTCAGCGCGGTCTGGCCGCCCATGGTCGGCAGCAGCGCGTCGGGGCGCTCCTTGTCGATGATCTTCTCGACCGTCTGCCAGTTGATCGGCTCGATGTAGACGGCGTCGGCCATCTCCGGGTCGGTCATGATCGTGGCCGGGTTGGAGTTCACCAACACCACGCGGTAACCCTCGTCACGCAGCGCCTTGCACGCCTGCGCGCCGGAGTAGTCGAACTCACAGGCTTGGCCGATGACGATCGGGCCGGCGCCGATGATCAGGATGGTTTTTAGGTCGGTGCGCTTTGGCATTTTCTTCTCTAAGTCAGTACAGCGTGTCTGGGGGAAGTGATCGCACGCTGTCGATCAGGAAAACTCTTCTGGATCAATCGTGACACCGCATTGGCTCTGGATGCGCTCGCTCATGCGTAGCGGCAGGCCATCGGGCATGTCGCCCAGCTCCGCAAGCACGGCGCCCAATGCTTCATAGGAGCCGCTGGCCATGAACTCACCTACCTGCTTGCGCTCCAGCTCACTGGGCTCGCCTTCGAACTCGGCAGGCAACGCCGTGCCGTACATCATCTGGCGCTGGCTGGCGACCATGCGCTTGCCACCCTGGCTGGAATAGAACGTCTGCCAGCGCTTGAGGTGCTGCTGCCCATCGTTGCCAAGCTTGGCGACCAGGCGATCCACCAGTGCTTCATTCAGCACCTCGCCGATCGGCGTGGCCATGCATTCGCGTTGTGCTGCTGGAAACTGCTGGAAGAGCGCGACACTGGCCAGCATGGACGTGGCCGCATCATTGCCCATGCGTTCGAAGCCGGTCAGCGGCAGCAGATCGCGGATCTCCTGCGCGGTCACTGGCGCCGCGCTGGCCACCGAGGTGGCCAGCAGCGCCGGCAACATCAGCCAGCGCGCCTTGCTCACGCCTTGGCCCCTTCCATCAGGGTGATGAAGCGGTCGAACAATGGTGCCACGTCACGCGGACCCGGCGAAGCTTCCGGGTGGCCCTGGAAGGAGAACGCCGGCGCATCTGTCAGCGCGATGCCCTGGATGGTCTGGTCGAACAGCGAGCGGTGGGTGACCCGCACATTCGCCGGCAGCACGCTTTCGTCGATGGCGAAGCCGTGGTTCTGCGAGGTGATCATCACCCGACCGTCGTCGATGTCCTGCACCGGGTGGTTGGCACCGTGGTGGCCGTGGCCCATCTTCATGGTCTTGGCGCCTGCGGCCAGGCCCAACAGCTGGTGGCCCAGGCAGATACCGAAGGTCGGGATCTTCTGCTCGACGAAGGTCTTGATCGCGCTGATGGCGTAATCGCAGGGTTCCGGATCGCCCGGGCCATTGGACAGGAACACGCCGTCCGGCTTCAGCGCCAGCACTTCGGCAGCGGGCGTCTGGGCAGGCACCACGGTCAACTCGCAGCCGCGCTCGGCCAGCATGCGCAGGATGTTGGTCTTCACGCCGAAGTCGTAGGCCACAACCTTGAACTTCGGTTCGGCGCGCACGAATTCGTTGCGGTCCAGGTCCAGCTGGCCGTCGGTCCAACCGTAGGACTTGTCGGTGCTGACCACCTTGGCCAGATCCATGCCCTTCAGGCCGGGGAACTTGCGGGCGGCTTCCAGCGCCTTCTCGACATCGATGTCGGGGCCAGCCATCAGCGCGCCGTTCTGGGCGCCGCGCTCACGCAGGATGCGGGTCAGCTTGCGGGTATCGATGCCGGAGATCGCCACCACGCCGCGCTGGATCAACCAATCCTGCAGCGACACCTGGTTGCGCCAGTTGCTCGGGCGACGCGGCACATCGCGAACGATCAGGCCCGATGCCCATACCTTGGAGGCTTCGTCGTCCTGGTCGTTCATACCGGTGTTGCCGATATGTGGGTACGTCAGGGTGATCATCTGCCGGGCGTAGGACGGATCGGTCAGCATTTCCTGGTAACCGGTCATGGCGGTGTTGAACACCACCTCACCCACGGATAGGCCGGGCGCGCCTACGGATTCGCCCTCGAATACGGTGCCGTCTTCGAGCACGAGAATTGCGGCTTGGGTCACGGGAATCTCACTTTGGCTACCGGGGGACTCCGAAGCCACGCCTGCGTTCACGGTCAAAAACCGGTTGCAAAAAAGCGCGGACGGCGGTCTGGGAACCGGTCCGGCTAACGTGTTTCGGCGAGCCGGAATTGTAAAGGCAAGGGGGCACCAACGCCAGCGCCCCGTGCGCTTTCCTTCAGCTGTTCAGTGGTTACAAAAGCCACGTTCCAGACGAAATGTGTTCCGCATTAAGCAATTTCAGGCCTGCTCGGACGTCCCGACCAAGTCCCTCACCCGGTATTGCCCCGGACTGCGCTGGCGCAGCTGCTTGGCCGCATGCAGTGCCCCACGCGCAAAAATGTCCCGATTGGTGGCCCGATGGACCAGCTCCACCCGCTCGCCGAGCCCTGTGAACTGGACGAAGTGCTCGCCGATGATGTCGCCAGCACGCAGACTGGCATAACGCGGTTCCGCGCCGCCGTGCTGGGCCGACTCCCCCAGTGTCAACGCAGTACCGGAGGGGGCGTCCTTCTTGTGCACGTGATGGGACTCGATGATGTCGCAGTCCCAGCCCGGCAATGCCGCCGCTGCCCGCTCCACCAGTTCGGCCAACACGGCGACACCCAGGCTGAAATTGGTCGCCCACACCAGGGGGATGCCGCCCGCGGCTGCGACCAGCGCCGCCTGCTGCACATCACTGATGCCGGTTGTGCCGGAGACCAGCCCCACACCACGCTCCACGCACAGCGCCAGGATCGGATCGAAACCTTCGGGCAGGCTGAAATCGATCGCCACATCAAAGGCCGGCACCCCGGACAGCTCGCTGGCAGCGAAATGCGGGATGCCCTCGATCACGCGTTGTGCCGGCGGTTTGCGCACTACTGCGGCCACCACCTGCAACGAGGAGTCTTCTGCCGCCAGACGCAGCAGGGCTTGGCCCATGCGCCCGGAGGCACCGTGGATCAGCAAACGGGTTGGAGTCGTATTCATGCCCGCACGCTAACGCCTCGGATGCCCAACACACAAGCGCACAGCGCGCGTTTACATCCTGCCGACGTGGGTGGTGGCGCGACTGCCAGTGACGTAAGTGCGCCAACGACTGCGCTCCACGGTGTCACGCCCCCGGCTGACCATGCGAATGCCAGCCATTTCGACAATGGCCGAAACCTCGACCTCAGCCGAACGACCATCGCTGGCTATGCTGATGCTGTCTACCTTCTGCTCGTAACGCAGCGGCATGCGACCGCCAAAGGCTTCCCGGAACTGGCGCAGTTGGCCCATGCTCTCCACCAGCCAAGCACAGTACTGCGCCCTGTCGTAGCGCTGTTCGACCTGCTCGGTTTCGGTCTTGGTGATCGTAGTCTGCACGTAATCCTTTGACAGCATCTCGCACAGCGGCTTGTCATCAGCCGCCGCCAGCGCCTGATCGGCGCGCAGGTAAAGAGCGCGCACCTGCGATTCCGTGATCTTGTTGCCGCCATGCAGATAGATCGATCCGCCCACGGCCAGCACCACCACCAGCCCCACAACGCCAAGCAATGACCTCATGCCTTTCCCCCTGTTTGCTTCCTGCAATCGCCGCAGTGTACAGCCCGCACGCGCCGTGTAGCCAAGCCCTGCCCCGCTGCCAACGAGGCAGGCAGCAAGGCGGAATTGCCCGGCACTGCGCGGACAGGATTCAAGCCCGGGCAAGCGCAGGATCGTAGCCGGATAAGCGCAGCGCACCGGGGGGCGAGGATCGCCTGACCTTTCAGCTGTCAGCCAAGAGCCCCGGGTGCGCTTGGCTCGCCCGGACCACGACACTGTCAAATTCGGCCTTCACTACAGCGTGTCGCCCGATCATCCCGTCCGCGAATGCAACAACGCCGGGGTTCCCCGGCGTCGTCCACGTGTTCAATGCTGCTTGGGCTCGCTTGGTCCGCAGCTGTTGCAGCCACCACAGGCACCGCCGCTATTGGTCGCCGGTGGCGCCAATCGGCGCCCCCAGGCCTGCAACCGCGGCGAACGCTGCGGCCTGACCAGCCATAGCGCCAGCAGGCCTCGCAGTTTGCGCAATACGCCCGGGAACTGCTTCTTCAGCACCACCCAGGCACTGACCAACACCGCCACAGCGATGATCAGGTACTGAAGCAGCAGCCCCTTGTCCATCAGCCCGCCCCCAAGGCCACGGCGACCTGGTAGGTCACAAATGCCGCCAGATACGCCGCACCAAACAGGTAAACGGTGGCAAACGCCATCTGCTTCCACGAGTTGGTCTCACGCTTGATCGTGGCCAGGGTGGAGATACACATCGGCGCGTAGATGAACCACACCATCAGCGACAAGCCGGTCGCCAGGCTCCAGCCATCGCTGATCACCGGGGTCAGTGCCTGGATGGCTGCGTCGTCATCGGCCGCCGACAAGGCATAGATCGTAGCCAGCGAAGACACCGCCACCTCGCGCGCGCCCATGCCCGGAATCAAGGCAATGCAGATCTGCCAGTTGAAACCCAGTGGGGCGAAGATCACCGCCATCGCATGACCGATCTGGCCGGCGAAGCTGTAATCGATGGCCGGCATCGTCGCATTCTCCGGCGCACCCGGGTAGGACAGCAGGAACCACAGCAGGATGGTCAGCGACAGGATGATGCCGCCCACGCGCTTGAGGAAGATCATCGCGCGCTCGTACAGACCCACCAGCAGGTCGCGCGGATTGGGCAGGCGGTAGGACGGCAGCTCCAGCATCAAGGGGTGCTCGCTCTTGTCGCGACGGAACTTCTTCATCGTCCACGACATCACCAGTGCACTGAGGATGCCGGCCACATACAGGGCGAACAACACCAGCCCCTGCTGGTTGAACACGCCCCACACGGTCTTGGCCGGGATGAAGGCACCAATCAGCAGCGCATACACCGGCAGGCGCGCCGAGCAGGTCATCAGCGGCGCCACCAGGATGGTGGCCAGGCGATCCCGCGGATCCTGGATCGAGCGGGTGGACATGATGCCCGGCACCGCGCAAGCGAAACTCGACAGCAGCGGGATGAACGAGCGCCCGGACAAACCGGCCGAGGCCATCATCCGATCCAGCAGGAAGGCAGCGCGCGGCAGATAGCCCGACTCCTCCAATGCCAGGATGAAGGCAAACAGGATCAGGATCTGCGGCAGGAACACCAGCACGCCGCCGACACCGGCAATGATGCCGTCCACCAGCAGGCTGCTCAGCGGCCCTTCCGGCAGCTTCTCCGCCACCACCGGCCCCAGCCAGCCAAAGGCTGCCTCGATGCCATCCATCAATGGCGTCGCCCAGGCATACACCGCCTGGAAGATCAGGAACATCACCACCGCCAGGGTCAGCAGGCCGTAGATCGGGTGCAGCAACCAGCGGTCCAACGCGTCATCCACCTTGGCGGTGGGCGCTGGCATGCGCACGGCCGACGCCAGGATATCGCGCACCTGCACGTGGTAGTCCGTACCGGGCTCAACCGCATGTACCGGCATGGCGTCCAGCTGCGGCATCAGCGTATCGATGCGCTCGACCAGCGCGCGTGCCCCGTTGTGGCGCACCGCGACGGTTTCCACCACCGGCACGCCCAGCGCCTTCTCCAGCGCCGGCACGTCGATCTCGATGCCGCGCTTGCGTGCTGCATCGACCATGTTCAGCGCCACCACCATCGGCTTGCCGAGCTCGCGCACTTCCAGCGCGAAGCGCAGGTGCAGGCGCAGGTTGGTGGCGTCGATCACGCAGATCAGCGCATCCGGGGCAGCTTCGCCCGGGTAGAAGCCCCGGCACAGATCGCGGGTGATGGCCTCATCCAGGCTGGCCGGATGCAGGCTGTAGGCGCCGGGCAGATCCAGCACCGCGTATTCCTGCCCGGACGGTCCGCGCATGCGGCCTTCCTTGCGCTCCACGGTGACGCCGGTGTAATTGGCCACCTTCTGGCGGCTGCCGGTGAGCTGGTTGAACAGTGCGGTCTTGCCGCTGTTCGGGTTACCTACCAGCGCCAGCCGGGCGATCGCGGTACTCATGCCTGTGCTCCCTGTGCGCTGACCTGGACCCGTGCGGCCTCGCTACGACGCAGCGCAAAACGGGTGAAGCCCACCTGGAACAGCAGCGGTTCACCGCCCACCGGGCCACGTGCGACCAAGCGGACCTCCTCCCCGTTCACAAAGCCGAGTTCGCGCAGACGACGCGCAATGGCATCGTTCGCATGCAGGTCCTGAACGCTTTCCACCCGCGCTGAAGCATGCAGCGGCAAATCTGACAACGTCACTGAATGGGCGCCTATGTAGAGTTGATAAGAATGGTTATCAATTCTAGCATCGCCGCGCTGCGTCATGGCGTCCCACCCCTGCACCGCTATGATTCGCCGGATTTCCGTTAAAACAGGCATTACCTAATGAGCGATGCACTGCTCGTGCAGCAGCAGGGCGCGATAGCGACCCTTTCGATGAACCGACCGGACCTGCACAACGCCTTCGACGCGGCACTGATCCAGTCGTTGACCGAGACCTTGTCCAGTCTGGGCGCCGACCCGGGCGTTCGAGCCGTGGTACTGGCAAGTACCGGCCCGTCCTTCTCCGCCGGTGCCGACCTGCAGTGGATGCGGGCGATGGCCACCGCCAGCCAGGAGGAGAATCGCATCGACTCACTGGCACTGGCTGGGCTGATGCGCACCCTCGACGAACTGCCCAAGCCGACCATCGCCCGTGTACAGGGCGCCGCCTTCGGTGGCGGCGTCGGCCTGGTGGCCTGCTGCGACATCGCCATTGCCGCTGACAGCGCGCGCTTCGGGCTGACCGAAAGCCGGCTCGGCCTGCTGCCCGCGGTCATCTCTCCTTACGTGATTGCGGCAATCGGCCCGCGCCAGGCACGTCGCTGGTTCGCCACCGGCGAGCATTTCGACGCCCTTACCGCACAGCAGATGGGCCTGGTCCACCAGGTAGTGGCCGCCGATGCCTTGGACGCCGCCGTGCAGACCCAGCTCAACCTGCTGGGCAAGGCCGGTCCGATTGCCGCCGCATCAGCCAAGGTATTGGTCCGCGAGGTCCATGCCGCCGGGGGTGACCGCGACGGACTGGACCGCGCCAATGCGGGCCTGATTGCCGCCCTGCGCGCCTCCGATGAGGGCCGCGAAGGGCTGTCGGCCTTCCTTGAGAAGCGCCCCCCGCGCTGGGTGGCGAAGTAATCTGCGCTCCAGCCCAACCCGCGCCCTCTTCCAGCCAAAGACCGCTCCATGAATGATTTCGTCCGCATTGTCGAAGTAGGCCCGCGTGACGGCCTGCAGAATGAGAAACAGCAGGTCGCCACCGCCGACAAGATCGAATTGATCGACCGGCTCTCGGCTACCGGCCTGCGCAGCATCGAAGCCACCAGCTTCGTCAGTCCGAAATGGGTGCCGCAGCTGGCCGACGCCGCCGAGGTATTTACCGGTATCCAGCGCAAGCCCGGCGTCAGTTACCCGGTACTGGTGCCGAACGAACAGGGTTACGAACGTGCCCTGGCGGTAGGCGTCAGCGAGGTTGCCGTGTTCACTGCGGCATCGGAGCAGTTCAACCGCACCAATACCAATGCCGGCATCGACGAGTCGCTGCAGCGCTTCGAGCCGATCCTGGCCCGTGCCAAGGCTGATGGCGTGCGCGTGCGCGGCTATGTCTCCACGGTACTGGGCTGCCCCTACCAGGGCGAAGTGCCGTTGGCCGACGTGGTCCGCGTGGCTGCTCGCCTGCACGCCATGGGCTGCTATGAAATATCACTGGGCGACACCATCGGTGTCGGTACCCCGCACAAGGCCCGCGCGATGCTGCAGGCGGTGGCTGCCGAAGTGCCGGTGACCGCCCTGGCGGTGCATTTCCATGACACCTATGGCCAAGCCTTGGCCAATATCGCCAGCTGCCTGGAGGAAGGCGTGCGAGTGGTGGACTCGGCGGTGGCCGGCACCGGCGGCTGCCCCTATGCGCGCGGCGCCAGTGGTAATGTCGCCAGCGAAGATGTTATTTACATGCTGCACGGCATGGGGATGCGTACCGGCGTGGATCTGCCGGCGTTGGCCGCTACGGGGAACTGGCTCGCAGAACGACTGGGCCGGCAGACAGGCAGCAAGACAGGCAGGGCTTTGACAGTGTCATGACCGGAACCAGCCAGCTGGGTGTATCTGACGACGGCGATCATCGCGCCGCGCATGTCGACGCGCTGGCTGGACTGGAACATGCATTGCAGCAGCCGCTGCCACTGGCCCTGCAACAGGCGCTGCTGGCTGCACGCTCGGCCTTGACCGAGGCCATGGCCGAGCGGCGCGTTGCCCAACGCCGTTATGCCGCGCTGTTCGACGCGGTACCCGACCCGGTCAGCATCCTCAGCGCCACCGGCGTGGTGCTGGACGTCAACAGCGCCGGGGTCCGTGCCTATGGCCGCACCCGCGAAGCGATCGTCGGCCAGCCCATCGAACTGCTCAATCCGGACCTGCCTGCCGACCACCTGGAGCCGGTCTGGGAAACCCTCAATCGTGGCGAAACCTACGTGGTGGAAGTCACCAACATGCGCGGCGATGGCAGCCGTTTCCCGGTGGAAGTGCACTCGGCCACCATCGAACACGATGGCGAACACTGCATCGTTGCCGTCGCCCGCGACCTGAGCCGGCGCTGGCAGGCCGAAACCCGCTATCGCCTGCTGCTGGAGTCCATCGACAAGGGGGTGATGTTGTTTGATCGCCACCTCGGCATCATCTCGGCCAACCCTGCCGCACACCGCATCTTCAACCTGGGCAGCGCTGCCCCGGCCAAGGTGCCACTGAACAATGACGAGTGGATCAGTGTCGATGAGCATGGCCGGCGCCTCCGCCCCGAGCAATGGCCGGTAAGCCGCGCCTTCGCCGAAGGCCGGATCATTCCCAGCACCATCATCGGCCTGTACCACCGCCCCAACGGGCGGATGATCTGGATATCGATCACCACGGTACCGGTGTTCTCGGCGGGCTGCGACCTGCCGGACCACGTGTTCTGCCTGTTCAGTGACATCACCGAACTCAAGCGCGACCACGCCTTGTTTGACCGCGCCCAATCGCTGGCCCATATCGGTGGCTGGGAGTGGGACCGTGGCCAGCAGCACCTGTACCTCACCGGCGAAGCGCAGCGCATCCTGGGCCAGCAATCGGCGCCAACCGATCTGGATCAACTGCTGGCCTGCCTGAACAGCCTGTCGCGGCTGCAACTGCAGGAGGCAATGGAACAGGTGGTCGAGCAACACACCGGCTTTGAACTGGAACTGCAAGGCCAGCGCGCCAGTGGCCACAGCTTCTGGGTACGGATGATCGGCGAGGTCGAGCCCGGCGACCTCGCCTCCACCCGCATCGCCGGTACCTTGCAGGACATCACCGAGCCCAAGCACGCCGAGCAGACCCTCAAGAACCAGGCGCGTACCGACCCCCTGACCGGCATCATGAACCGCGACGCGGCACTCACCGACCTCGAAGCGCGGCTGGGCAATCCCTCGCACGCCGAAGTGGCAGTGCTCTACATCGACCTGGACCGCTTCAAGACCGTCAACGATGTGCTTGGCCACAACGCCGGCGACCTGCTGCTGATCGAAGCCACCCGCCGCATCGCCGACGCCATTGGTACCGAAGGTTTGCTGGCACGCTTTGGCGGCGATGAATTCGTTGTCACCTGCGACGCCCGCGACCTGCCCGGACGCCCGGAGAAACTGGCCGAGGCGATCACCCGCGCCTTCATCCCCCCCTTCCAATTCGGCAAGGACGAGTTCCCGGTCACCACCAGCATCGGCATCGCCCGCGCGCCCAGGGACGGCGTGCGCCCGCAGCAGCTGATCCAGAACGCCGACCTTGCCATGTACGAATGCAAGCGGCGCGATCGCAATGGCTGGCAGCTGTTCTCGCCGGAGCTGGCGCGTCGCCAGCGCGACCGCCTGCAGATCGAGCGACGCCTGCGCAAAGCCCTGGACCGTGACGAATTCCGGCTGGTCTACCAACCGCAGGTCGACCTGCGCAGCGGCCAGATCATCGCCTGCGAAGCGCTGATCCGCTGGCGCAACCGCCAGCTGGGGGAGCTGCGCCCGGACATCTTCATCAGCCATGCGGAGAACACCGGCGACATCGTCCGCATCGGCGAATGGGTGCTGCATCAGGCCTGCCGGCAGGTCCGCGAATGGCAGCGCGAAGGCCTGGGCCTGATGCGGGTGGCAATCAATGTCTCCTACCGCCAGTTCAGTGGCGACCGCCTGGCCCGCCAGGTGCGTGAGGTGCTGGACCACTATCACCTGCCCGGCAGCGCGCTGGAGCTGGAGTTCACCGAGCGGGTACTGATCGAGGATGCCCCGGCTACCTTGCGCACCTTTGCCGAGCTGCGCGCGATGGGCGTGGTATTGACCATCGATGACTTCGGCGAGGGCTATAGCGCGCTCAACTACCTGCGCACCCTGCCCATCCACGGCCTCAAGCTCAGCCAGCTGTTCATCAGTGGCGTGCCCGACAATCCCTCCGATGTCGCTGTCTGCGAGGCTGTCTGCGGCATTGCCCGCAGCCTTGGCCTGGGACTGGTGGCCGAAGGCATCGAATCCGAAGCGCAGCGCCAGTTCCTGCTTGGGCTCGGCGTGCCGGTTGGCCAGGGCTTCCTGTTCGCCCCCGGCCTGTCGCCGCCTGACTTCAGCCGACGACTGACCCGGGCTGAGCTGGCAGGCCCCACACCTCACGTCTGACCGCCGTAGCCAGACAGGGACAGGCAACGACCCTGTAGCGCGGGTAAGCGCAGCGCACCCAGGGCTCCCGGCAGCAAATTCAGGCCCCCCAGTATCCCGTTCCCCGGGTGCGCTGCGCTTACCCGGGCTACCTAGACGGCGAGGACAGGAAGTAATGCCTCATGGTCACGCTGGATCAGGCCCTGTGCCACAGGTCTGCCCGCATCAGTTAGCCGCGGATCGGCATCAGCTAGAATCGGCGGATCACTCAGCAGGATTGTTCCAATGCAGCTGTCTTCCGTTCGTGCCGTCATCACCGGCGGCGTCTCCGGCCTCGGCCTCGGCGTCGCCCAGTTCCTGGTTGCCAATGGCGGCAAAGTCGCCCTGTTCGACCTCAATGATGAAAAGGGCGCCGCCGCGGTCGCCGAACTGGGCGCCGACAATGCCCGCTACTTCACCACCAATGTCACCGACGAGGCCGGCGTCGCCGCCAACCTCGCCGCTGCCCGTGAGTTCCTGGGCGGCCTGAACGTGGTGATGAACTGCGCCGGCATCCTCGGTGCCGGGCGCGTGCTGGGCCGCGAAGCGGCGATGCCACTGGCCAACTTCCAGACCACGGTGATGGTCAACCTGGTCGGCAGCTTCAACGTGGCCAAGGCCGCCGCCGAGCTGATGCAGCACAACGAGGCCAACGCCGACGGCGAGCGCGGCGTGATCATCAATACCGCCTCGGTGGCCGCCTACGAAGGCCAGATCGGCCAGGCCGCGTATTCGGCGTCCAAGGGCGGCGTGGTCGGCATGACCCTGCCGATGGCGCGCGAACTGGCGCGTTTCGGCATCCGCGTGCTGACCATTGCCCCCGGCGTTTTCTGGACCCCGATGGTCGATGGCATGCCGCAGAATGTGCAGGAATCCCTGGCTGCCTCCATCCCGTTCCCGTCGCGCCTGGGCCAGCCGGCCGACTTCGCCAGCCTGGTCGGCCACATCATTGGCAATACCTACCTCAACGGTGAGACTATTCGCCTCGACGGCGCCGTACGTTTGGCACCGAAGTGACTCCGGAGCGGGGCTTGGGGACTCGGAACGGCGCGAAAGCGCTACCCGATCAGCCCCAGGACCCGCTTCTGGTTTTGCGAATCTCCCATCCCGATTCCCTGATACCAGCGCTCAATCCATGAAAGCCAACGACATCAAGAAAGGCAACGTCGTCGAGTACAACAACGGCGTCTACCAGATCCGCGACATCGAGCGCAGCTCGCCGCAGGGCCGTGGCGGCAACGTCCGCTTCCGCTTCATCATGTACAGCGTGCCGGGCGGCAACAAGCTCGATGCCAGCTTCGATGCCGATGACAACCTGCCGGAAGTCGAGCTGCTGCGCCGCCAGTCCACCTTCTCCTACATGGACGGCGATGCCTTCGTGTTCATGGATGACGAGGACTACACCCCGTACACGCTGGACGCCGAGGTCATCGGCGACGACGCCGGCTACATCACCGAAGGCCTGACCGGCATCTACGTGCAGGTCATCGACGACCAGCCGGTCGCCGTGCAGATGCCGCAGCACGTGACCCTGGAAGTGATCGAGACCCCGCCGGAACTGAAGGGCGGCACCGCCACCAAGCGCCCGAAGCCGGCCAAGCTCAGCACCGGCCTGGAAATCATGGTCCCGGAATACATCGTCAACGGCGAACGCATCCTGGTGAACACCACCACCGGTGAGTTCGGCGGCCGCGCGGACTGATTGACTGCAGCCTCCTGCCAGATGGCAGGGGGCTGCACGTCGCATTGCATGGACGATCTTGCGGGAGCGGCGTAAGCCGCGAAGCCGACAAGGCTTCAGATCCCTGGATCGATGGAGATCCGGCGTCCTGTCAGATAGCCGGTTTCGCGGCTTACGCCGCTCGCACAACGTCTGTTGCCACCGGGAAATACAGCGACACCGCGGCCCCGCCCAGCGCTGAGGTACCAATCGTCGCCGTGCCTCCGGACTGCGCTGCAAACCCGTAGACCTGGCTCAACCCGAGGCCACTGCCATCACCGACACTCTTGGTGGTGAAGAATGGTTCGAACACGCTCTCCTGCAGCTCCGCCTGGATCCCTGGCCCGCTGTCACCGACGCAGATGCAGACGAACTGGCCAGCCTCACCGTTACCTGAAGGCACGATGATGCTTTCAAGCCGCGCCGACAGCATCACCTTGCCGACACCGTGCATGGCATCGCGGCTATTGCTGAGCAGGTTCAGCAGCGCAGCCTCCAATTGCCCAACGTCCACCGAGATTGGCGGCAGCTTCTCGGCCAGGTTCACGTTCAACTGGATGGTCTCGCCACAAACGCGGCGATACAACTCCAACGAGGCATTGACCAGGTCATCCACCCTGCTCAGCTGGGGCACCAGCGTTTGGCCGCGGCCGAACGCCAGCATCTGCCGGGTCAACTGGGTGCCACGTTCCACCGCCCGATGGGCGATATCCAGAATGCGCCGCACGCTCTCGTCGCCGGAGCGGCGCAGCGACAGCATGTCCAGGCTGTTGCCAATCACCGACAACAGGTTGTTGAAGTCGTGCGACAGGCCCAGGGTGAGCTTGCCTACCGCATCCAGGCGCTGCGCACGCAACGCTACCTCCTGCGCCTCCCGCACCCGCTTCTGGGTCTGGAAAATCTCGGTGATGTCACGGATGAGCACCAGCACCCGTGCGCCGCGCTGATCGGCGACCCGCTCCAGCATCACCGATGCCCGGAACCGCCCGCCATCCTTGCGCACCATGGCCATGCTCAGCTGATCGATGCCCTCTTCGAGCGTGCGTGCCACCGCCTGCTCGGCCGCACCGCGCTGCGAATCCGCAGCACTGAACAACACCGAAAAGGGGCGTCCGCGGATTTCCTCACAGGCATATCCCAGGACGGTTGAAGCACCCGCGTTGCAGCTGCGCACATGGCCGTCCTGGTCAAGCTGGAGGATGGCGCAGGAACTCAATTTCACTACATCCCCAGCCAACATCATTGCATCGGCCGCCTGCTGCTGTTCTGTGCTGCTCAACCGCGTTCTCCTGAAAACTGACCCGGCCGCCGCTGTTCGCGCGCCGCCGCCTCCCCCGTTTGCGTACCGTACCCTAAACGCAGACGTTCGCGCAGGTACAGCAGGTTCGATTCGATCTGGGCCAGGTCGGCGCGCTGCGCCTCGGGCAAGGCTGCCAATGCCGCCGCGTGCAACGCGGCCCACTGTTGCTGGGCCTGCCCTGTGCCCGCTGCGGTATCCGCCTTCAACTGCGCCAGCTCGTCCGGACCGGGTATGCCGTACCCGGGGCTATGCGCCAGCAGGCTTCCGGGCGCCAGCAACGCACCGGCCCGTGCCATCAACGCATTGAAATCGTCTTGCTCAGGCAATGGCTTGCCACGTGTCAGCAAGCGCCGCTTGAGTACATCGCCAGCCGCGACCTCGGCCTGTCGCCGGGCGGCCTGCTCCAGCAACAGCATCGCGGCCAGCACCTGCTCATCGGCCTGTCGCATCCATAGCCGGCGCTGCGCAGGCGGCAGCGCCAACCATTGCCCGACATCGGTGGCGGGCAGCGGCAGCGCCTTGCGCGCGACCGCGAACACCGTCGCGTAATGATTGGCCGCCGACTCGAAGTAGTAGCCGCCACGCATTGCCATCGTCCGATCGCGTGGCGGATCGACCAGCGCCTTGGACCGCAGGCCGTCCAGCAGCCCTGTCGGCGTGATCGACAGCAGATCGGCCGCACCCAACCGCGGCACACCATCACCGAGCAGCTTGCCTGTCTCTACCGCGCAGTTGTTGCTGATGAAGTAGTAGCGGCCGTCATAATCCCAGTGCAGACGCGCCGCCTGCTGTAGCAGTGTGGTGATCTCACCGCGCTGCAGGCGCAACGGTGTGGACGATACCCCGCGCAACTCGACCTTGGTGTATTCCTCGATGACCCGACTGAGTGGCAGCACGAACAGGCGTGACGGATAGACCCCGGTCAAACCACGCCAGCTGGATATCTGCACATCGCCCACGAACGCCCTGAACGACAGCACCAGATGGTGTTGCAGGTCCATTCGGCACGCCGGCCCCGGCACACGTCCCGGCGCGCACACCACCAGCCGCAGCATGCTGTGGCCCCAGCGGCTCATCAGTTTCTCGTTGCCTTCGGCCAGCAGGTAGTCGACCTCATAGACCCGCGCCGGATCCAGATCGAGCAGATCGGCCTGCCCTTCCTGCTCACCGGCCTGCATGAACGGCAGGGTCTGCGCGCAGTGTGCCCCGTCCAGCTGTCGTGGCTCGCCCAGATTCTCGGCAAACCAGGCGTGCAGGAGCGGACGTCGGCAGCGGTAATCCGGATCCAGCAGATAGTGTTCGAGGTTTACCGCGAAGAACTCGGCCGGGCTTTCCAGCTCATAGGGATCGGGGCTGCGCAGATGGAAGTGATTGCGCCCGCGGCCCGGCCATAACGGCCGCTGCTGCCAACCGGCCAGGTCCAACAGGCGTGACTGCGTCGACCAGCCGCCATGCTGCGAGCGGTCCAAGGCATGTGCCAGTTCATGGATCAACGCGGCCCGTGCCTGCTGCCAGGCCGGGGCGGAATGCAGGGGGGCGGGCGCGACACCGGCCTGCACCAATCCATGCAACAGGCGTTCGTCCAGACCCAGTTCCCGCCCCCGCGCCCTGCCCTGCACATGCGCGGGCAGGTCTGCGCGCCATCGCAACTGCAATGTCAGCGCGGTATTGGTCTCGATCGTGGCAGGCAGGCGCGCCAGTACGTCATCAATCAGCTGTTGGCTGACCTGCAGCTGCGCCGGATCCAGCGCCTGCGTCCGCAGTTCGATGCGCAGCGCTGCCTGCAATGGTGCGGCAGCGCATAACGGCAACAATATCGCCAGCCACCGCGTGGGCGGCAGCCAGCGGTGATTCATCACAGGGCCAGAATCTTCCGCGCCAGCGCCATGTCGCTGGCCTCGCGCGCTGCAGCGTCGCGCTCGCGCAACTGGATCAAGGCCGCTTCCAGCCATGCGCCACGGATCTGGCCATTGCTGGCGACGAAACCTGCCGCATCCTCCCGCGCATCCAGCAGCACCTTGTCGTCCCCGGAAGAGCTGCCCGAAGAGTTGGACGATGCACCCGAGGCGGAGCCGGCCGAAGTGCCCGCAAAACTGGAGGCGAATGCCGACATCGGCAGGGCAATCAAGGCGCAGAGCAGGATCGAGCGGATCATTGGCGTGTCAATGTCGGATGAACAAGGACGCCAAGAGTACCGACCGTGGCCGCTGGTTGGAACCAGCGGCTACGCTGCCCATCAGATCCGTTCATGATCCGCTGCGGTGGCCTGCCCCTGCCTGCCCGGGAGTCGCTGCCGCAACCAGCGCCAGCTGGAATCCACCACCACATAGAACACCGGCACGAAGAACACCGCCAACACCGTCGCCGTCACCATCCCGCCAAACACGCCGGTACCGATGGCCTGCTGGGTTTCCCGCGATGCTCCCTGCGCCAGCATCAACGGCAGCACTCCGAGGGCAAACGCCATGGATGTCATCAGGATCGGCCGCAGACGCATCCGCGCCGCACGCAGTGCCGCCTGCGCGGCAGTAAAGCCCTGCCGCTGCAGCTGGCGCGCGAACTCGACAATCAGGATCGCGTTCTTCGCCGACAGGCCAATCACCGTGATCATGCCGACCTTGAAGAAGACGTCGTTGGGCATCCCCCGCAACAGCACTGCGGCCACCGCACCCAGCAGACCCAACGGCACCACCAGCATCACCGCCATCGGGATCGACCAGCTTTCATACAGGGCAGCCAACACCAGGAACACCACCAGCATCGACAACAGCAGCAGCCAAGGGGCCTGTGCGCCCGATGTCTTCTCCTGCAGCGACTGGCTGGTCCATTGCAATGCAAAACCTGGCGGCAGCTGCCCCGCCAGGCGTTCCATCTCGGCCATGGCCTGACCGGTCGAGACGCCCTCAGCTGGCGCGCCGGACACATTCAGCGCGGGAAACCCAAGGTAGCGCTGCAACTGCAACGGTGACTCCTCCCATTGCGGCGTGACCAGCTCGGCAAGTGCAACCATGCCTCCGTGCGCATTGCGGACATGCAAGCGGAGCACGTCCTCGATCTCCATCCTGAACCGCGCATCCGCCTGCAGGATCACCTGCTGCAGGCGGCCCGCGTTCGGGAAGTCGTTTACATATTGCGAGCCCATGGCCACCGACAAGGTCGTGCTGATGTCGGTGAATCCAACGCCCATCGCCTCGGCCTTGGCGCGATCTATCTGCAGCCGCACGCTGCTGCCCGATGGCAGGCCATCGGCATGTACCTCGGCCAGCAGCGGGCTGGCCTGGGCCAGGATCAGCAGCTGCTTCTGGGCGGCACGCAATTGCGATTGGGTCTGGCCACTGCGCGCCTGCAGCGCCAGGCTGAAGCCGGAGGAGTTACCCAGGCTGTCGATGGCCGGCGGCATCACACTGATCACCTCGCCCTCGCGGATGGTCGCCATCGCCTCCAGGGTCGCAGCGACCTCGCCAGCTGCGGTGGCGCCGCCGCGCTCATCCCAGTCCTTGAGTATCGTGTACGCCATGGCCGCGCTCGGCCCCGAGCCGGCAAAGCTGTAGCCGGTGATGACCTGGTTGCCAGCAATGCCAGGCCGCGAAGCGATATGCGACTCGTAGGCCTGTACCACGGCAAGGGTGCGTTCCGCCGTGGCCTCGGCCGGCAGTTGCATCGAGGTGATGAAATAGCCCTGATCTTCTTCCGGCAAGAAGGCACCGGGGAGCCATTGCAAGCCCAGCAACAGCGCCACCACCAGCGCAGCGAACACCGCCATCACCCGCCCACCGCGGCGCAACACCGCAGCCACCATCCGATGATAGCGCCCACTCATGCGGGCGAATCCTCGATTGAATGCATCGAAGAAGCGCCACTGACGCCGTTCATGTGCGAGCGGACGCAGCAAGGTCGCGCACAGCGCCGGGGTCAGGCTCAATGCCAGCACCGCCGAGATCAGGATCGCGACCGCCATCGACACCGTGAACTGGCGATAGATTGCCCCCACCGAACCGCTGGCAAAGGCCATGGGAATGAAGACGGCGGTCAGCACCAGCGTGATGCCGACCACGGCACTGGTCAGCTCGCGCATCGCCTTGATCGTCGCCTCACGCGGCGCCAGCCCTTCCTCGGCCATGATCCGCTCAACGCCTTCAACCACCACGATGGCATCGTCGACGATGATGCCAATGGCCAACACCATTCCGAACATGGTCAACACGTTGATCGAGAACCCCAGCGCCAACATCACCGCGAAAGTACCCAGCAGCGCGATCGGTGCTACCAAAGCCGGCACCAGGGTGTAACGCCAATCCTGCAGGAACAGGAACATCACCGCGAACACCAGCAACATCGCCTCCAGCAAGGTCTGCAGGACCTTCTGGATGGATATCTTCACGAACGGCGCGGTGTCGAAGGGAATGCTGGTTTCCACACCCGGCGGCAGCAGTGATTGCAGCTCGGCGATGCGCGCACGCACGGCCGACGAGGTGCTCACCGCATTCGCACCGGGACGCAACTGGACGCCGGCAGCGGTGGCCACCTGGCCGTTCTCGCGGGTACCCCAGGCGTAACTCTGTGCCCCCATCTCCACCCGCGCCACATCGCCCAGCAGCACCCGCGAGCCATCGTCCTGCGCGCGCAGAACGATGCCCGTGAACTGCGCTGGCGTGCTCAGCTGCCCATCGGCAACCAGCGGGACGGTGATGCGTTGGCCCGCTACGCTGGGCGAATCGCCGATGCGGCCCGGTGCGATGTTCTGGTTCTGCTGTTCGATGGCGGCAACCACATCACCCACCGTCAGCGCATAGCCAGCCAATGCCGAAGGGTCCAGCCAGATCCGCATGGCCTGCTCGGCACCGAACAGCTGCACCCGGCCAACACCGTCGATGCGCCGCAGCTCGTCGATGATGTTGCGGGCCATGAAATCGCCCAGTTCGGCTTCGTCCACGCTGCCGTCCGGCGACCTCAGCCCGACCAGCATCAGGAAGCCGGAATCCGCCGCTTCCACGAACAGGCCGCTCTGCCGCACGCTGGCCGGCAGGCGCGGCTCGATCGCCTTGATCCGGTTCTGCACATCCACCTGCGCCATCTCCGGGTTGGTACCCGGGGCAAAGGTGGCGGTGATGGACGCCTCGCCCGAGGTATCCACCGAGGATTCGAAATAGAGCAGGTGCTTGACGCTGGACAGCTCGCGCTCGATCAGCCCGACCACCGAATCGTCCAGTGTCTGGGGGCTGGCGCCCGGGCAGCTGGCATAGATGCTGACGCTGGTGGGTGCCACCGCCGGGTAGCGCTCCACCGCCAACTGCGGAATGGCCAGGACACCGGCCAACACGATGAAGATCGCCAGCACCCAGGCGAATACCGGGCGATCAATGAAGAAACGGGCCATGGATTACCTTCAATGGGTGCGGGATGCGACGGCGGCCTTGCCCAGCGCGGACACCGGCTGCCAGGGCAGGGTTTCGACCAGCCGCCCCTCCTGCAGTCGCTCCTGCCCTTCCACCACCACCTGCTCGCCAGGCTTCAGGCCACTGCGCACGATCCATTGCCGGTCCACACTGCCATCCAGCTCAAGGGTGCGGATGACCGCCTTGCCATCGCCATCGATCACCCAGGCATAGGTCTGTCCACCGGCGCTGCGCAGCACTGCCTGCTGTGGCAACAACGGCTGCTCGCTGGCGCTGCCACGCGGCACCCGCGCGCGCACGAACATCCCCGGCAACAGATCACGGCGTGGATTGTCGACCAGCACCCGCAGCACCACGTCACCGGTACGCGCATCGACGTTGATACCGGAGAACAACAGCTGCCCGGCCTGCTCGTGCACCTGACCATTGGCACCGATGATCGCCACCGGCATCGCGCCACCATCGACGACATCCCGGCGCATCGCCGGCAACTGCGAGGCTGGCTGGCGCACATCGACGTAGACCTGGTCGATCTGCTGCACCAGCGCCATGGGTTCGGCATCGGTAACGTTCACCAATGCGCCTTCGGTCACCATGGCCTGGTCGATGCGACCGGCGATGGGTGCGCTGACAGTGGCATAGCGCAGGTCCAGCTGACGGCGGGCCAGGATCGCCCTGGCTTCGGCCACGGCGGCACGCGCCTGCTCATACTCAGACGTCGCATCATCGCGATGCTGCTGGCTAACCGCCTGCGCGGCGGCCAGTGCCTGCAGGCGTTGTGCCTGCAGTCGGCTGCGCGACAAGGCCGCCTCGCTGCGTTGCAGGGCCGCCAGCGCCGAATCGACGTCGGCGCGGAACGCCGCAGGATCGATCTGGAACAGCGCCTGTCCTGCAGCCACCTCGGCTCCCTGCTCGAACAAGCGCTTGCGCACGATGCCGCCAACCTGCGCGCGGATCTGCGCGGTGCGCAATGCTGCCACCCGCCCCTGCAGTTCGTCGTCGCGCTGCACGCGTTGCGCGACCACGGTCACCACGCTGACCTTGGGCACCACCTGCGCAGGTGTTTCAGGTGAGGAACAGGCCGTCATGGCCACAAGCAGCACCGCACACAAGGCGGCCGTAATCCATCGAATGATCATCACTGGGGGTGGTACTGGAAAGCCTGCGGGAACGCAGGCGCGCAGTGTGCCGGGCGATGATGGGGTTTCGATGGAGGGAATGTGGAGATAGCATGGAGGCAAGAACCTTTCGGCCCGACCCGGTAATGACCGCACTGCCACCCGTCGCCATGATGGCGCAATGGAATCGTTCCGCTGATGCACTTGTCCTGATCGTCGAGGACGAAGCCGAGATCGCCGACATCATCACCGCCTACCTGGAGCGGGAAAAACTGCGCGTGGTGCGTGCAGCAGATGGCCACACCGCACTCGAGCTGCATCGCAGTGCGCGCCCGGACCTGGTGCTGCTGGACGTCCAGCTGCCCGGTATCGATGGCTGGGGCGTGCTGTCGCAGCTGCGCCAGGGCAGCGACACGCCAATCATCATGCTCACTGCCTTGGACCAGGACCTGGACAAGCTGACCGCACTGCGGATGGGTGCCGATGACTACGTGGTCAAGCCGTTCAACCCGGCCGAAGTCGCCGCCCGGGTACGTGCCGTACTGCGCCGCACGCTGCACGCCGCACCGCGCCCTGCCATCACGGTCCTGCGGGCAGGCCCGTTGCTGATCGACTCACAGACCCATTCGGTGCATGTCGAGGGTGAGGGCTACAGCCACGAGCTGCTGCTGACGCTTACCGAATTCAAGCTGCTGCATTGCATGGCGTTGGCCCCGACCCGCATCTTCAGCCGCAGCGAACTGATGCACCAATGCCTGCCCGAGAGCGAGGCGCTGGAGCGCACCGTCGACAGCCATGTCAGCAAGCTGCGCCGGAAACTCGACGACGTGGGCGTGGCCAACATGCCGGCCAGCGTGCGTGGTGTGGGCTATCGCCTGATGGCGGATCGCTGATGCGCCGCCCCGGGCTCAATCGACACATCATCATGTCGATGTCGCTGATGGTCATCAGCGTCATCGTGATGATGGCGTTCTCCTCCTGCCTGCTGTACGCGATCCTGGTCGAGTCGTATCCGGCCAACGCGCTGGAATTGCAGGAATGGCTGCCGACGGGTCCGGAACTGGCCTGGATGGCGATCGTCACTGTCATCGGCCTGGCGCTGGCGCTGGCCACATCGATCCGGCTCACGCATCGCATCGTGTCTCCGCTCAACACCTTGATGGAATCAGTCCGCGCGCTCGCCGACGGTAATCTGGATGCGCGCGCCAGCGCCAGCGACGACGCGCTGGACGAGATCGCCCTGCTGGTCGAAGACTTCAACACCATGGCCGCGCGCCTGCAGCATATGGACCGCGAACGCGCCCTCTGGCACGCGGCGATTGCACACGAACTGCGGACACCATTGACCATCCTGCGCGGCCGCCTGCAAGGCCTGGCCGACGGCGTGTTCCAACCGGACGAAGCACAGTTCCGCAGCCTGTTGTCGCAAGTTGAAGGGTTGTCGCGGCTGATCGAGGATCTGCGCGTACTGGGACTGGCCGGCAATGGTCGGCTCGACGTGCGGCGCGCGCGTACCGACGTGGTGCAGGAAGTGCACTCGGTGATGACCCTGGTCGATCCGGCGTTCCGCACTGCGGGCTCGGTACTTGAACTGGAAACCCACCGCGACGAACACCCGGCTTACTGCGACCCCACCCGTCTGCGCCAGGCACTGCTCGCCCTGCTGGAGAATGCGCGACGTTACGCCAGCCCGGGCCGGGTGAGGATCTCAATCCTGGACGGCAAGGACCACGTGCAGGTGGCCATCGAGGACAACGGCCCCGGCATCGATGCCGCCTTGCAGCCACACGTCTTCGACCCTTTCATGCGCGGCGATGGTTCACGCTCGCGCCAAGGCGGCGGCAGTGGGTTGGGACTGGCCGTGGTCAAAGCAATTGCCGATGCCCACGGCGGCCAGGTTTCCTGCGGCAGCGGCGCTGGGGGCGGCAGCCGTTTCGTGCTGGAACTGCCGCGCGAGTAAGCGCCCGTTTCAGAGGCACCGACCGACGCAGCTGATCGATCAGCGATCGAACAGCTTGCCCGGGTTCAACAGCCAGTTCGTATCAAAGGCATGCTTGACCCCACGCATCAACGCGACTTCCGCGTCGCTGCGGGTGCTGGCCAGGTAGGCCTTCTTGACCAGACCGATGCCATGCTCGGCCGAGATGCTGCCATCAAAGCGGTGCAACACCTGCGCCAGCAGCTTGGTCACGTGCTCGCACTGGCTGAGGAACTCGGCATCACTGGTGTCGTCGGGCTTGAGCACATTGATATGAAGGTTGCCGTCGCCGATATGGCCGAACCAGACCACCTCGAAATGCGGGTAGGCGCCATTGATCAGCGCCTGGGTCTCGGCCAGGAACGCCGGCATCGCCGAGATCCGCACCGACACGTCGTTCTTGTACGGTTTGTAGCGCGCCACCGACTCGGTGATGCCTTCGCGCAGGCGCCACAGCTGCTGTGCCTGTGCCTCGCTGGTGCTGATCACACCATCCAGCACCCAGCCCTGCTCCATGCAGTACTCGAACGCCGCCAGCGCGGCGGCTTCGCCAGCCTCGTCGGCGGAGGCGTATTCGGTCACCACGTAGTAGGGGTGGATGTCCTCGAACGGATACTGCGCACCGTGCGCGGTGACGTGCTTGACCGCCAGATCGGTGAAAAACTCGAAGGCCTCCAGCTGCAGCCGCTCGCGGAAGGCGGCAAACACCTGCATCAGCACTTCGAAAGACGGCAGCGCCAACACCATCACATTGGTGGCCGGCGGCGGGTCGGTCAGGCGCACGGTGGCCTCGACCACGATGCCCAACGTGCCTTCCGAACCGATCATCAGCTGGCGGAAGTCGTAACCGCTGGAATTCTTGATCAAGCCCTTGTTGAGCTCGAGCAGCTCACCATTGCCAGTAACCACCTTGAGCCCGGCGATCCATTCGCGGGTGTTGCCGTAACGGATCACCCGGATGCCGCCTGCATTGGTGGCGACGTTGCCGCCGATCGAACACGAACCGCGCGCGGCGAAATCCACCGGATAGATCAGCCCATGTTCCTTGGCGGCGTTGTGCAGTGCTTCCAGCGGCATGCCGGCCTGCACCACCAGGGTGCGGTCCACCGCATCGAACGCCAGCGCCTTGTTCATGCGCTCCAGGCTGAGCACCAGCTCGCCATTGGCAGCCACCGCGCCACCGGACAGGCCGGTGCGGCCACCGGAGGGCACCACGGCCACCTTGTGTTCGTTGGCCCAGCGCATCACCGCCTGTACCTCTTCCACACTGCCCGGCAG
Organism: Stenotrophomonas sp. STEN033; assembly: GCF_056856655.1. NCBI lineage: Bacteria > Pseudomonadati > Pseudomonadota > Gammaproteobacteria > Lysobacterales > Lysobacteraceae > Stenotrophomonas > Stenotrophomonas sp. STEN033. Next base: position 1,845 of record NZ_JBXFWM010000010.1, on the reverse strand, counting down.
GGCGATGGCCAGCGGCGCCGGCGTCCAGCGCCGGGTCCAATCGCGGCCGTAGTGCTCCAGGTCGCCAGCGTCGGTCTTCAGACGCAGCTCGGGGCAGGACTGCAACAGGGTTTCCAGGCGCGGATCGGTCATGGCGGTGTTTCGGCGGCGTGAAAGCCGCCAAGCGTGACAGCCCGGCCGCGTGCCGTCCAGTGTCCGTAGTGAGGCCTCACGCGCGCCGTGGATTTCATATGAAACCTTTTACCATCAAGGCCTTGCCGCGTTGCGCAGCGCACAAATCGGCGCGCCGATCTGGCATAGTTGGCGACCTACCCACCTTCGCCGCCGTACACGACATGTCGCCCAAGAAGACCTCGTTCCCGAAGCAGGACATCCGCGTTTTGTTGCTTGAGGGGGTCAGCCAGACCGCCGTGGACGTCTTCAAGGCGGCCGGTTACTCGCAGATCGAGCTGTACAGCAAGTCACTGCCGGAAGAGGAGTTGAAGGCGCGTATCGCCGAAGCCCACATCGTCGGCATCCGCTCACGCACCCATCTCAGCGCCGAGGTGCTGGCCGAAGCCAAGCGCCTCATCGCGGTCGGCTGCTTCTGCATCGGCACCAACCAGGTCGACCTTGAAGCCGCCGAGCTTGCCGGCATCCCGGTCTTCAACGCGCCCTACTCCAACACCCGTTCGGTCGCCGAACTGGTGATTGCCGAGGCGATCATGCTGACCCGCGGCATCCCGCAGAAGAACGCCGAATGCCACCGCGGCGGCTGGTCCAAGTCGGCCGCGGGCAGCCATGAAGTACGCGGCAAGACCCTGGGCATCATTGGCTACGGCCACATTGGCACCCAGGTCGGCGTACTGGCCGAGGCACTGGGCATGCACGTGATCTTCCACGACATCGAAACCAAGCTGTCGTTGGGCAATGCACACCCGGCCATCAGCATGGACGACCTGCTGGCGCGCTCGGACGTGGTCACCCTGCATGTGCCGGAGAACGGCTCCACGCAGTGGATGATCGGCGCCGAACAGCTGGGCAAGATGAAGAAGGGCGCGCACCTGATCAATGCAGCGCGCGGCACTGTCGTCGATATCGACGCACTGGATGCGGCGCTGCGTTCGGGCCATCTGGGCGGCGCCGCCGTGGACGTGTTCCCGGTCGAACCCAAGGGCAATGGCGACCTGTTCGAATCGCCGCTGGCCGCGCATGACAACGTGATCCTGACCCCGCATGTGGGCGGCTCCACCCTGGAAGCGCAGGAAAACATCGGCGTGGAAGTGGCTGCCAAGCTGGTGCGCTACAGCGACAACGGCTCCACCCTGTCGGCGGTCAACTTCCCGGAAGTGACCCTGCCCGAACACGAACAGAGCCTGCGCCTGCTGCACATCCACCGCAACGTGCCAGGCGTGCTGTCCAAGATCAACGAGATCTTCTCGCGCCACAACCTGAACATCGACGGCCAGTTCCTGCGCACCGACCCCAAGGTCGGCTACGTGGTGATCGACATCAGCGCCACCGAGGAACAGGCCGCGGTCATCCGCGAGGAGCTGGCAGCGATCCAAGGCACCCTGCGCACCCGCATCCTGTACTGACGCCCCCGGTAGCGCCGAGCCATGCTCGGCAAGGGCTCTCCTGGCAACGTCAAAACCAACCCCTCCCCAACCCTCCCCTTCGCTACGCGAATGGGAGGGGGCTGTAGTGCCGAGCCAAGCTCGGCAGGGGCTATACCGGTCCCGTCAGGGATATTGTGGGAGCGGCGTCACCCGCGAAGCTGATGGAGTGCCCGGTGGTGGGAGAATTGCCGGCGATCGGTCGCTGCCTGCTTCGCGGCTGACGCGGCGCCCACATGCCCGTTCTATC
>NZ_JBXFWM010000009.1:0-102592 GCF_056856655.1 Stenotrophomonas sp. STEN033 | reverse complement strand
TCCGTCGTCGGCTGCGTCAGATGTGTATAAGAGACAGTCCCTGAACACCTCCCCGCCAGCGCGACACTGCGTCGCACTTGCCCCCTGACATCGGCGGGCAAATAAGGGTAAAATGTCGCGCTTCCCCACATCTACCGGGCACGCCGATGCTGCGCATCCAGGCTGAAGCACTAACGTACGATGACGTTTCCCTCGTCCCCGCTCACTCCATCGTTCTGCCTAAGGACGTTGACCTCGGCACGCGGCTGACGCGCGACCTGCGGTTGAAGTTGCCGATCGTCTCGGCGGCCATGGATACCGTCACTGAAGCCCGCCTGGCGATCGCCATGGCCCAGATCGGCGGCATCGGCATCCTGCACAAGAACCTGACCGTCGAGCAGCAAGCTGCCGAAGTGGCGAAGGTCAAGAAGTTCGAATCCGGCGTCATCCGCGACCCGATCACCGTTGGTCCGGAAACCACGATCCGTGACGTGCTGGCCCTGACCCAGGCGCACAACATCTCCGGCGTGCCGGTGGTTGGCAGCGACGGCCTGCTGGCCGGCATCGTTACCCACCGTGACATGCGCTTCGAGACCGAGCTGGACGATCCGGTTCGCCACATCATGACCAAGAAGGATCGCCTGGTCACGGTGAAGGAAGGCGCGGCCTCGGACGAAGTCCTGTCGCTGCTGCACAAGAACCGCATCGAAAAAGTCCTGGTGGTCAACGACGCGTTTGAACTACGCGGCCTGATCACGGTCAAGGACATCCAGAAGAAGACCGACAACCCCAACGCTGCCAAGGACGCCGCAACGCGCCTGCTGGTTGGCGCCGCGGTTGGCGTTGGTGGTGATACCGACCGCCGCGTCGAAGCGCTGGTTGCTGCCGGCGTTGACGTGCTGGTGGTGGACACCGCGCACGGCCATTCGCAGGGCGTTCTGGATCGCGTGCGCTGGGTAAAGAAGAACTTCCCGAACGTACAGGTCATCGGCGGCAACATCTGCACCGGCGAGGCCGCGCTGGCCCTGCTCGACAGCGGCGCCGATGCGGTCAAGGTTGGCATCGGCCCCGGCTCGATCTGCACCACGCGCGTTGTCGCGGGTGTTGGCGTGCCGCAGGTCACCGCGATCGACCTGGTTGCCGAAGCGCTGCAGGATCGCATTCCGCTGATCGCCGACGGTGGCATCCGTTACTCCGGCGACATCGGCAAGGCGCTGGCCGCTGGCGCGTCAACGGTGATGATCGGTGGCCTGCTCGCAGGTACCGAAGAGTCGCCGGGCGAAACCGAATTGTTCCAGGGCCGCTCCTACAAGAGCTACCGTGGCATGGGTTCGCTGGCTGCGATGGAGAAGGGTTCCAAGGACCGCTACTTCCAGGACGCCGCCACCGCCGACAAGCTGGTGCCGGAAGGCATCGAAGGCCGCGTGCCGTACCGCGGTCCGGTTGGCGGCATCATCCACCAGCTCATCGGTGGCCTGCGCGCGACCATGGGTTATGTGGGCTGCGCCACCATCGAAGAAATGCGCACCAAGCCGAACTTCGTCAAGATCAGCGGTGCCGGCCAACGTGAGAGCCACGTCCACGACGTGCAGATCACCAAAGAGCCGCCGAACTACCGCGCTTGAAGCGGGAGTGAGTGAAGAGGAGTGAGGAGCAAGAACAAGCTCCGAGCTCCTCTTCTTCTATATAGCGCCGGCGCTGCCGCATTTTCTCACTTGTCACTCCTGTCTACTCACTTCTCGCACATGACCAACATCCATAACGACAAGATCCTCATCCTCGATTTCGGCGCACAGTACACGCAGCTGATCGCGCGCCGCATCCGCGAGTTCGGTGTGTACTGCGAGATCTGGGCATGGGACCACGATCCGGCCGAGATCGCCGCCTTTGGTGCCAAGGGCATCATCCTGTCCGGCGGCCCGGAAACCACCACGCTGCCTGGCGCGCCGGCTGCGCCGCAGGAAGTGTACGACAGCGGCCTGCCGCTGCTGGGCATCTGCTACGGCCTGCAGACCATGGCCAAGCAGTTGGGTGGCGGCACCGAAGCCGCTGACCAGCGCGAGTTCGGCCATGCCGAAGTGAAGCTGCTCGGCAACGACGCATTGCTGGGCGGCCTGTCCGACCACAACGGCGAGCCGCGCCTGGACGTGTGGATGAGCCACGGCGACCACGTCACCCACGTGCCGCCGGGCTTCGCCATCACTGCCGTGACCGACCGCATCCCGGTGGCCGCGATGGCCAACGAAGACAAGCGTTGGTACGGCGTGCAGTTCCATCCGGAAGTGACCCACACCAAGCAGGGCTCGGCGCTGCTGAAGCGCTTCGTCACCGAGATCTGCGGCTGCGCCACGCTGTGGACCGCGGCCAACATCATCGACGACCAGATCGCCCGCGTGCGTGAGCAGGTTGGCAGCGATGAGGTGATCCTGGGCCTGTCCGGCGGCGTTGATTCCTCGGTGGTCGCAGCGCTGCTGCACAAGGCCATCGGCACCCAGCTGACCTGCGTGTTCGTCGACACCGGCCTGCTGCGCTTCCAGGAGGGCGACCAGGTCATGCAGATGATGGCCGAGAACATGGGCGTCAAGGTCGTGCGCGTGAATGCGGCCGACCGTTACTTCAAGGCACTGGAAGGTGTCAGCGATCCGGAAGCCAAGCGCAAGATCATCGGCAACCTGTTCGTCGAGATTTTCGACGAAGAGTCGAACAAGCTCAGCAATGCCAAGTGGCTGGCGCAGGGCACCATCTATCCGGACGTGATCGAGTCGGCCGGCAGCAAGACCGGCAAGGCCCACGTCATCAAGAGCCACCACAATGTGGGCGGCCTGCCGGAAGACATGAAGCTCAAGCTGGTCGAGCCGCTGCGCGAGCTGTTCAAGGACGAAGTGCGTCGCCTCGGCGTCGAGCTCGGCCTGCCGCGCACCATGGTTTACCGGCATCCGTTCCCGGGCCCGGGCCTGGGCGTGCGCATCCTCGGCGAAGTGAAGCGCGAGTACGCCGAGCTGCTGGGCAAGGCCGATGCGATCTTCATCGAAGAGCTGCGTGCCGCCGATCTGTACGACAAGACCAGCCAGGCCTTCGCCGTGTTCCTGCCGGTCAAGTCTGTGGGTGTGGTGGGCGATGCACGTGCCTATGAGTGGGTGATCGCACTGCGTGCGGTCGAGACCATCGACTTCATGACCGCGCATTGGGCGCACCTGCCGTACGACTTCCTCGGCCGCGTTTCCAACCGCATCATCAACGAATTGCGTGGCGTCTCGCGCGTGGTTTACGACATCTCCGGCAAGCCGCCGGCGACGATCGAGTGGGAGTGAATTGACGTCCTTCGAGGACTATCGCCAGCTATCGAAAAACTGACGTAACGTGTTGATTTAGAAGAAAATACGTCGCAACAGCTATCGGTAGCTATCGCCGGCCAGCAGAAAAAGTTGACGGTAGAGCTGACGGTAAAAATCGAGGCCGGATTAAGACACTCTCGTTCACTATTCAGACTTTTACCGTCTTTGACGGTAAAAGCCTTCTCGGGAAAGCTTGTTTCATGGGGCTTTCCGGGCATCAGCAGGTCTCCAGGTCCCTGACGGTAAAACCTGACGGTAAATCCGTCACATGCCGGAGGAAACCTCGATGCTGACCGACGCCGCACTACGTAATTTCAAGCCTAAGTCCAAGATTTATAAGACTTCTGACCGAGACGGGATGTACGTGACGGTATCGCCTGGCGGAACGATCACGTTCCGCTACGACTACCGGCTCCACGGCCGCCGCGAGACACTGACCCTCGGACGCTATGGCCCTGGTGGCATCTCGCTGGCAATGGCGCGCGAACTGCTGCTGGACGCGCGCAAAGCCGTTCTCAAGGGTGTCTCGCCCGCGCTGGAAAAGCAGCGTGAGAAACGCCGGGTGGTCGCCATCAAGACCTTCGGCGCGGCGATGGAGACGTGGCTGGCCAACGCAAGGCTGGCCGACAGCACCCGCGCCATGCGCAAGCACATCATCGACCGGGACATCCTGCCGGTCTTCCAGAATCGCCTGCTGACCGAAATCCAGGCCGAAGACCTGCGGGCCTTGTGCAACAAGGTCAAGGAGCGTGGGGCGCCGGCGACGGCGGTACAGATTCGGGACATCGTGAAGCAGGTCTACATCTACGCCATCGCCCACGGTGAGAAGGTGGATAACCCCGCCGACAGCGTGGGCGCGGCCTCGATCGCCACCTTTGTGCCGAAAGATCGTGCCTTGTCTCCGCTGGAGATCCGGTTGTTCATGCAGCAGATGGAATCGGTGGCGACCTATCCGACCATCAAGCTGGCGCTGCGCTTGATCCTGCTGACGCTGGTACGCAAGAGCGAACTGATCCACGCCACCTGGGATGAGGTCGATTTCGAGAGCAAGACCTGGACGATTCCTAAGCAGCGGATGAAGGGGCGCAACCCGCACATGGTCTATCTATCGCGCCAGACGCTCGACATCTTCGTGACGTTGCACGCTTGCGCGGCGGGATCAAGGTTCGTTTTTCCGTCTCGCTATGACGCAGAGCGGTGCATGTCCAACGCCACTTTGAATCGCGTCACGGGGCTCGTGGTGGAGGCGGCAAAGACCAAGGGACTGCCGCTGCAACCCTTCACCGTCCATGACCTGCGCCGGACCGGCTCGACGCTGTTGAACGAAATCGGCTTCAACCGAGACTGGATCGAGAAGTGCCTGGCGCACGAGGACGGGCGTTCCTCGCGCTCGGTTTACAACAAGGCCGAGTACGCCGAGCAGCGGCGCCACATGCTGCAAGAGTGGGCCAACCTCGTCGATGCCTGGGGCGGTGGGCAGACGTACGTGCCGAAGCTGTTACCGGCGAACGTGGTGGTGCCGGCGTTGAGCGCGATAGCCTGAAACAGTTGCTTGGTTGTCACTTGACAACCAAGCAACTCATCCCCATACTGGAGATCATTGATGGCTCGTTCCCCTCATCCGAAGAAAGATGTCGAGGAAGCTCTCAGGCATGCCGAAGGGCAGGGCTGGCGCGTCGAAGTCGGCGGCAGCCACGCTTGGGGGCGGATGTATTGCCCTTACAACGATGAAGAATGTCGCTGCGGCGAGTTCTGCATCACCAGCGTATGGAGCACGCCGAAAAATCCCGGCAACCACGCGCGCGCCTTGCGGCGCGTCGTGGACAACTGCATCACGCACCGGCCGCAGCGCGACGCTGATGATGGTGCCAAGGAGTAGCGCGATGGAATACACCTTCACCCTGAAATACCAGCTCGCCGACGACGACCGCGATACGGATGCACTGGTGGAGCGCCTGGGCGAAGCCGGCTGCGACGATGCCTTGATCGGCATTGGGCAGCCGGGTCGGTTGGCGCTAGAGTTCACCCGCGAGGCAGCGGATGCGGACGAGGCCGTGCGTAGCGCGCTGGCCGATGTGCGCGGCGCCGCGCCGACCGCGCGATTGATCGAAGTAGCGCCGGATCTGGTGGGTCTGACTGACGTGGCCGACATTGTTGGCGTGTCGCGGCAGAACATGCGCAAGCTGATGCTGGCGCATCCGGGCAGCTTTCCGGCGCCGGTGCATGAAGGCAGCGCGTCGATCTGGCATTTGGCGGACGTATTGGCGTGGTTGCAGGCCAAGGGCAGCTACTCGCTGGCCAAAGACGTGTTTGAGGTGGCGCGAGTGGCCTTGCAGGTCAACGTGGCGAAGGAGGGGCAGCGATTGCCGCGCTCGACATCCAAGGCACTGGAGGTTTTGATTGGATGAGCGCCGCTGCTTGGCCTTATGCCTCGCTCGAACCCGCCCGGACAGGGCGGGTTTTTCGTAAGTGGACATCCGGTTTCGATACGCCGGCGCGCGGAGCCTGCTTTCGTTCTTCGACCCAGGCTTCCACTTCTGCCAAGTCCCATACCACGCAGCGTGGCGTCAGGTTGAAGCGACGTGGGAACTCACCGCGACGCTCCATTTCGTAGATCGTCGTTTCGGCGAGGGGAACGATCTGCCGCAGTTCCTGCCGGCGAATGGTGCGACGGAAGGGAAGGACACTGCGCGTTGGAAATTGCGGCAAAGCCTCGTAGGCATCCGTGCCTGGCAAGGGGAGGCCGACATCGGTGCCGGCGGTATTGGGGGCTTGCGATAGCTGTTCCACCTCGGACTCCATGGTTCTGCTGCATGGAGACATGGTGAAGTTCAATACCTATCGGGACAACTTGCTGCGGCGTAGTGGAGCGGGTTCGATGTGGTACTTGGATGTTGCGTCCCGGCGTACCGCCGTCGGGTTCGCGGGCTGCGCCCCGCGCTTCGTGCCGAATCGCGGCCATCCGGCTTTGATCCCTGACGCCTTCGGCCCTGTTGGGCCTGCGCGCTGCGCTTGCTCAACGGCGGGTGTGTGCAGTGGGCGGGGTGTGGGCGGTCTTGCTGTTCCCTTCACCATATCACGGCGTTCTCGCCGTCAAGGGCGGCGCGCGCTTGTGCGCGCTTGCGTCCTGGCGGCCGTCTGCGACCCCTGACTGCTTGCGCTGCGCCGTGCTGGCGACGGTTCCGGGCAATTCCGCCCAAGCAACCGGAGCACGATCATGTCGCAACTGTCTTTTTCCTCGTTCGATACCTCACTGATGGTGCGTGATGCGCAGGGCCGCTACCTGCTGGCGACGACTGACCAGATTCTGGAGGCCGCGCGCCAGGCTATCGAGCACAAGATGCAGCGCGGTGCGTCATTCAGTTCGCCGGTGGCGGTCAAGGAGTACCTGCGCGCCAAGCTGGCTGGGTTCGAGCACGAGGTGTTCGCCGTGCTGTTCCTGGATACGCACCATTACTTGATCGAATATGCCGAGATGTTTCGAGGCACCATCGATAGCGCATCGGTGTATCCGCGCGAAGTGGTCAAGCAGGCGCTGCGGCTCAATGCGGCGGCGGTCATCGTTTCGCACAACCACCCGAGCGGGAATCCTGAGCCGAGCGCGGCCGACAGGGCACTGACCCAGCGGCTCAAGGAGGCGCTGGCACTTGTGGACGTTCGCATTCTGGATCACATCATCGTCGCGGGCGGCAACACCACATCATTCGCCGAACGCGGCCTGATCTGACCAAGGGGGCTTCGGCCCCCTTTTTGCTGCGTCCGGTGGCGCAACTCCGGCCCGCGCGGGTCTGCGCGGGCCTGCGCGCTTCGCTTGCCGAGAACCGGGGAACGTGAAGGTGCAAGGGAGGCGGTCTTGCTGTTCCCTTCATCGTGCCACGGCGTGCTCGCCGTCAAGGGCTGCGCGCCGATGGCGCTTGCGTCCTGGCGGCCGTCGTTGACCCCTGACTGCTTGCGCTGCGCCGTGCCCCGGAAGGGTCGGGCAACTCCGCCCGGCAACCTTTCAGGAGTTCACCATGAACAACGCACTCATCACTGACGAGCAGCGCGTCGTGCTGCTGGCCAATGGCTGCAAATCACTGGAGAACCCGGACTTCGATCCGGCGCCCGTGGTCAAGCTGTTCACGCCGGATGCCGGCGCGACCTGGCTGCTGACCGAGATTGATCCCGACGACCACGACCACGCCTTTGGTCTTTGCGACCTGGGCCTGGGGATGCCGGAAATCGGCTGGGTCAGCCTGGGCGAACTGGCGACCGTGCGCGGCGGGCTGGGCCTGCCAATCGAACGTGACCTGTCTTTCCGGGCCGAAAAGCGGTTGAGCGCCTATGCGCGTGATGCGCGCCTGGCTGGGCGAATCGTCCAATGATTTGCGCGGGGCGTCGCAAGAAGCCCCGTTCAAGGTCTCAGCAGATCCGGCAGGCAGTCGGCGAATGCCGGCTGGATCTTGCTCACCGGCTTGGCCACGGCTTCATCGCCGGTGAGGACAGCCATCGTCATGCCGGTCATGGTCGTCAGACCGTTCGAGCTGCGCAGCACTTGCAGGGCAAGATCGACCGGGAAGCCGTCGGCACTACGCCGCAGCGGATGAATGCCGCCATGCACGAATGAGTTCATGCCGTGCCAGGTCACATCCTTGAAGTGCGAGAGCATCTGGTGCGCGGCTGCCGGCACGCCTTGTCCGACTCGCTTGCCGATCTGCTCAATCATTTCGCTGGCGCCAGGCAAGTTCTTGGCTGCCTGTTCGCTCTGCTGCGTCAGTGGCGCCAGCAACTTGTCGATCGCTGTGTCGCTAGCTGCGTAGAGCAGCCAAATTGCCCGTGTCAGGGCCTCGAACTGCAGGCGCATGAGGCCGACGGCAGACGTGGGCAGTCGCAGCGACATCAACGCTCGCATTGCCGCCGCATGTTCCATAGCCACCAAGCACATGCCGAGGGCTGATTCGCCACGGGGCGATCCATCGAACTCGGCATTGCCCAGCAATTCATCCAGCCGTTCGTGCAAGGCATTGGAGCGGTGAAGCATGTGCTCCAAAGGATCGTCGTTGTTGAGGATGGTTTCTTCCATGGAGGGATGGTAGGACGGTCGTGCGTCCCCGGCCAAGCAGACATGGCCGGTCGCGCTGTCGTGCTTCGCATTGAACCGCCTGCGGCGTCTCGCCCCTGATGGGCTTCCATCGTTCCCTCGCTCCGCTCGGCTGACGCCGCCGGCCCTGATTCCTAGATCCGGGCCTGCGCGCTTCGCTTGCCGTGCGGTCGGCGTGTCGAGGGGCCGTTGCCATGTCCAGCCGTCTCCCCTGACTTCATCACCTTCACCGCGACTGTAGCCCGCGCCCGTGTGCCGTCAAGGCGCGCAGGGCCGTGTCCTCGGCTGCGCCTGCGGGCCGCACCAACCCTGCGCTTGCCTCCTTGACGGCACCCGTTCGCGCGCTCCTGACCGTCGCGGGCGATGAACTCAGGAAAGACGGTGGCAACAGGGCCAACCGGGTTCCTCGTGCCGACCGCACCGAACAGCCGAAAGGCTGGGCTTCCGAATCTAGGAATCCGGTGTGCGGTGTGAACAGCAAACCCTTTTTTCTTTGTCAGGAGAAATGCCATGCAACTCGCATCCCGCTTCGCTTCCCGTTCCCCGGTGCTGCGTTCGGAACGTCCCTTGTCCGACGACCAAATCCGGGCCGTGGCCCCGTCCATCTTCGCGGACGCCCCGCACGAAAGCCGCTCCGAGCGATACAGCTACATCCCCACCGCGACCGTGCTGCAAGAACTGCGCGGGGAAGGTTTCGAGCCTTTCATGGTGACGCAAACCCGCGTGCGCCACGACGACCGCCGCGACTACACCAAGCACATGATCCGGCTGCGCCACGCCAGCCAGATCAACGGCCGCGAGGCCAACGAAATCATCCTACTGAACTCCCATGACGGCACCAGCAGCTATCAGATGCTGGCCGGGATGTTTCGTTTCGTTTGCAGCAATGGCCTTGTCTGCGGCGATACCGTGGCCGACGTGCGCGTGCCTCACAAAGGCGACGTGGCTGGACAGGTGATCGAAGGCGCATACGAAGTCCTGCACGGCTTCGACCGGGCGCAGGAATCCCGCGATGCCATGCGCGCTATCACGCTGGACGCAGGGGAATCGGAAGTGTTCGCCCGCGCTGCGCTGGCGTTGAAGTACGACGAGAACAAGCCCGCGCCCATCACGGAATCGCAAATCCTGATGCCGCGCCGCCATGACGACGACCGCCGCGACCTGTGGAGTGTGTTCAACCGCACGCAGGAGAACTTGACCAAGGGCGGACTGTCCGGGCGAAGCGCCAACGGACGCCGCCAGCAAACCCGCCCCGTTCAAGGCATTGACCAAAACGTGCGCCTGAACCGCTCCCTGTGGCTGCTGGCCGATGGCCTGCGCCAGTTGAAAGCCTGAATCCCTACGCGGCAGGGGCAGGCAGCAGCCCTTGCCGCTTCTCTCGCTGCTGCATCCCTAACCGCAAGGAGTTATCACCATGAACGCCGTACTCAAAACCGAAACCGTCGCCATCGAAGCCGCCGCGCCGCTGGAAGCGGCAGACCCGACCAAGAACCTGATCTTGGTTCCGCTGTCGCAACTGTTGCCGCGCCGCTCCAGGCGCAACGTCCGCACGACCCCGCGCCAGTCCATCCCCGAACTGGCCGCGAGCATTGCCCGCATCGGCCTGCTGCAAAACCTGATCGTCATCCTTTCCGCGGACGGCGAGGCTTACGAGGTGGTGGCCGGTGATCGCCGCCTGACCGCCTTGAAGCTGCTGGCGAAGAAGAAGCGCATCCCCGCCGACTATGAAGTGCCGTGCCTGCTGGTGGCCGATGCGTCCGCCCGTACCGTCAGCCTCGCGGAGAACGTGCAGCGCGAGAACATGCACCCCGCCGACCAGTTCGCGGCCTTCGCCGCGCTGGTCAAGGAAGGCCGGCCCGTCGAAGACATTGCCGCCGACTTCGGCGTGTCCCCGCTGGTGGTGCAGCGCCGCTTGAAGCTGGCGAACGTCTCGCCGCGCCTGATGAACGACTACCGCGCTGGAACCGTCACGCTGGAACAGTTGATGGCCTTGACCATCACCGACGACCACGCAGCGCAGGAAGCCGCGTTCTATGGTGCGCCGGAATGGCAGCGCAGCCCGTCCAAGCTGCGCGAGCGCCTGACCGAGCGCGAAATCGACGCCGCGCACGCGCTGGTGCGCTTCGTCGGGCTGGACACCTACCGGCAGGCAGGCGGCGGCATCCGCCGCGACCTGTTCGCAGAAGGCGATGCCGGAACCTACCTCACCGATACCGCAGTGCTGGAAACGCTGGTGCGCGACAAGCTGGCAACGCTGGCCGAGGACGTGCGCGCCGAGGGCTGGGCGTGGGTGGAGGCCGTGCCGCATCTGGCCTACGAGGAACGGCAGGCGTTCCAGAACGCCCCGCGCCATCGCCGCGAGCCGACCACCCGCGAGGCCCGCCGCATCGCCTCGCTGGAAACCCGCCTCGAAAAGATCGACGCCGAACTGGAAGAAGCCTGCGACGCCGAGGACGAGGCCAAGGCCGAGAAGCTGGAACGGCGGCGCGATCAGGTGATCGGCGAACTGCAAGACGCGGAGGACGCCTTACAGGGCTATGCCCCCGAAGTGCGCGAGGTGGCCGGTGTCATCGTCACCATCGACCGCAACGGCGAAGCCGCCATTCATCGCGGCCTGCTGCGCGAAGCCGAGGCCAAGGCGCTGCGCACGCTGGAAAAGCTGCGGCGCGGTTTCGGCAACACCGAAGGCGAAGTCGCCAACGACGAGCACGAGGACGCCGACGACGCACCCAAGGCCGCGAGCCTGTCCGACCGGCTGGCGCAGCGGTTGAGCGCCCACCGCACGGCGGCGCTGCAAATCGAAGTCGCCCGGCATCCGCATGTCGCGCTGGCCGCACTGGTGCATGGCATGGTGCAGACCGTCTTGCAGCCCGACGCCTACGGCGATGGCCTGCCGCTCGGCGTGCGCCTCACGGCGCAATACCGGCTGGAAGGCATGGCACCGGACTGGCCGGAATCGCCCGCCGCCGTGGCGCTGCGCGAACTGCAACAGGTGGCCGGTGAAGCCTTGCCGGAGGACAGCGCCGAACTGTTCGCCGCGCTGCTGGCGAAGCCGCAAGACGAACTGGTGCGACTGCTGGCCGTGTGCGTGGCTTCCACGGTGGACGTGGTGACGCCCCGCGCCACGACGCACCATCGCGGCGAAGAACTGGCGCAGGCCGTGGGCCTCGACATGGCCGCATGGTGGAAGCCGACCGCAGAAGGCTACTTCAAGCACGTTTCCAAGGCCGTGATTCTGGATGCCGTGGGCGAGTACGCGCCCGAGCAAATCAACCGGCTGGCGAAGCTCAAGAAGGCCGACATTGCCAGCGAAGCCGAGCGGCTGGCCGATGGCACGGGCTGGATGCCCGCCATCTTCAAGGCCGCAGATCCGCAGGATGCCGCGCAGGAGGAAAGCCCGGAGCAGGACGCCTCGGAGGATGCCGAAGCAATGGCGGATGAACCCGCCGAGGTGCTGGCCGCTTGACCCGCGCCGAAGGCAAGCGCCCCGGCCTCGACCGGGGCGCTTCGCTGGAAGGAGAAGCTCCATGATCCACACCGCCACCAGCCGCCGGCGCATGGCGGCGATCTACGCCCCCGGCACAGTACGCGCCCGCCGCTGGCACGGCGCAGGCGACGTACGCGGCTATCGCCTGCCCTCGGGCTGGTCGGCCCGCGCCGACCTCACCGACATTCATCCCATCACGGGCCGCGCCTTGCCGCGCGCCTTGTGGTGGCTCATCGAGACGAAGGAATAACCGCGATCAGCACCGCGCCCAGGCCGTTCCGTCCTGGGCGCGGTGAAATGCAAATCCGGTCGCGGTAGTGGCCGCGCGCGGTGTTCAAGGCCAGCAGCCGATTCAGAACGCCGCCGCCTTCGCGCTGGCTCAGGCGGCGGCGTTGAAAGCATCGCTGTAGTGTGCGATGCCTTCGGGCACCGGCCCATCGAAGGCCAGTGCCATGAAGTAGCCGGGCGGCACGCCCGGCAGTTGCAGGCCCGCACGGGCCTGAAAACCAAAACGCGCGTAATACGCGGGATCGCCCAGCAGCACGCAGCCCGCGGCCTGCATGTCACGCAGTTCAGACAGCGCCTGTTCCATCAGGCGCGAGCCGATGCCGTGCCCTTGCCTTTGCGGCAGGACGGAGATCGGCCCCAAGCCGTACCAGCCTTCGGCCTTGTGGCCGTTGCGATCGGTGATGGTCACGGGCGACAGGGCCACATGGCCGACGACCTGGCCGTGTTCCTCGGCCACGATGGAAAGCGTCAGTTCGTCGGCGGCGCGCAGGGCGCGCACGATGAACTGCTCGGTGTGGCTGGTGTGCGGTGCATCGGCGAAGGCGGCGACCGTGACGGCCTCGATGGCGGCCATGTCGTCAGGTGTTTCGTGTCGTAGCTGGATGGTCATGGACTGCTCTTGGATTCTTTCCTGAAAATATAGAACGGCCTGGGCGTGTCGGCGCTTCGCCCCGCCGGGCTTTCGGGCTGCGCCCCGTGTCAACTTCGCTGTCACGGCCATTCGGCTTCAATTCCTCGCGCCTTCGCGCCTTTGGCGCTGCGCGCTTCGCTTGCCTCCAGGGGAAAGCCCTGCGGGCTATCCCCGCCGCGCGATGCTTGGCGCCCCTCGATGCGGCCGAACCGGCTGCGCCGGATCGGCGCGGCCAGCGCTACGCTGCGATGGACGGGGTGCTGGCGAACACGCTGGCCCTTGCTGCAGCAGGTTGCACGGATGCGTGCTGCCCTCAACGCTGGCGGTTCCTGCCCATCACGTCACGAAGGACGGTTCACGGACAACCCGCCCGGCATCGCTATGGAGCTTCCACGCCACGCCTCAAGACCGGCGCCGCAAGGTGCGGCCGGGGCTTTCTCGCCTTTCATTTGGTGGTTGACCTGGCCCGCGTCAGTGAGCGAGCTGGAGAAGCCTTCGGGCGGGGATGCCGAGTCGGCCCCATCTCCTTTCGGAGCGGTTCGGCCCAAGGCGTCCTTGTCTCGTTGTGAATCCTGGCGGTGGCACGGCTGCGCCTCGGGCTTCATGGCTGCAACCGTCCGGCGAAAACAATTTGAGGGTCGGCAGGGATTCGTGTAAAAACGGGCCGAAAGTGAGCTAACTGCCTGTCGCAGCTGGCTTTATTGGCCGCTCCAGAAAATCGAGGGTTGGGCAGCACTCTCCCGCCGGCACTTGGGCGCACCGCGCTATTTTCTGTTCGAGATCCCTCTCCAGCTGTCGCAGCTCGCGGATTCGTAGACGGACATCGACGAGCTTTCGCTCGGTCAGCTGACGGGTCTGCTCGCAAGAACCTTCGCCTGTGATCTCTAGCAGGCCAGCGATCTCGTCGAGGCTGAATCCCATCATCTGAGCGCGCCGGATGAACTGAAGCCGATTGACATCGTTTTCGTCGTAACGACGCACGCCTCCTATGGGTCGCTCGGGTTGACGCAGCAGCCTACGCCGCTGGTAGTAGCGCACGGTTTCGACGTGCACATCGGCCGCCGCCGCCAGCCGGCTGATCGTAAACGTGTTCGGACGCACGGCTTGACTCCGTACCTAGGTACAGAGGCTAGTATGCTCTGATGCAAACAACCCCGGCCAAATCGTCTGTTCCAGCCATCGTTGGCGCGAGCATCGCCGCCATTGGCGCATCGGTCTGCTGCGTCGTGCCGCTGGTGCTGGTCCTGCTGGGCATCAGTGGCGCCTGGATCGGCACCCTGACAGCTCTCGATCCCTTGAGGCCCTGGTTCAGCGCCGCCGCCGTACTGTCCTTGGCCGTGGCGTTTTGGATGCTGTATCGACCGGCGGCACGGTGCGGTGTGGATGGCAGTTGCATCGCCCCGGACGCTCTGCGACGCAGGCGACGTTGGCTCTGGTTGGCGACAGCCCTCATCGTCCTGTTGCTGCTGTTTCCCTATTACATCGTCTGGATTCTGTAGGAGGCGCGATGCACAAGTGGATACTGGCCCTGGTGGCTGCTCTGTCGGTCGGTGCCGCTCTTGCGACGCCCGCAACCGTAGTGATGCTCGATGCTGAGAACATGACCTGTCCCGCCTGCGGCATCACCATCAGGAAGGCGCTGGAGAAGGTGCCGGGCGTGGCCGATGTGAAGGTGGACACCCGGGCTGAAACAGTCACGGTGACGTTCGAATCGAGCCAGACGGATGCAGCCGGAATCGCGCGTGCAGTCACGGAAGCAGGCTTCCCGGCCAAGGTGCGGACTGGCGGTGAGTGACGTCAAGCTGGAAAGCGTCTTGACCTGCCCGGAGTGCGGCCATCGGGCGACCGAGACAATGCCCATCACAGCGTGTCAATTCTTCTATGAGTGCACGGGCTGTGGAGCGGTTTTGCGTCCGCATCAAGGCGACTGCTGTGTGTTCTGCTCGTTCGGAACAGTGCCATGTCCACCGATCCAACAGAACAATCCCTGTTGTGGTTGAACCGCGGACTCCGATAATAGTTGGACAGACAGGCTGCGAGATCGACTGTGCCACCCTGGAAAGCGCGCCGCTCAACCAGCGGTGTGCATGCGAAGTGGTCGACATCCTCCGTCTGCACGAGTCGATCCGGGGTGCCTTTCCGGAGTTCACGACTGATCCCGCCGTACACGCGCACTTATTTTCACCCTATGCCTTGTTCGTTGATCGGCCCGCGTTGGAGGCCATGGGACGAGTCGCGGCGGCGGTCTTCGACGTCGCAGGAAACCCGGGATATAGCCAACGGGTCCTGCAATGGGCCCCTGACATTGCAACCCATGATCCGGGTTCGGCGGGGGGCGTCCTGGGTCTGGACTTTCACCTGACGGTCGATGGCCCGCGGCTGATCGAGGTCAACACCAATCCAGGCGGTCTGCTCCTCAATGCCTTGTTGCTCGATGCCGTGCGGTCTTGCGCGCCGCCAGCATGGGCCACCTGGACCAACGCGGCCCAAGCGCGTGATGCGGCCGTCACGGCCTGGATGGAGGATGCTCGGCAGCAATCCGGGCGCACGCCGTCGCGCCTGGCCATCGTGGACAGCACTCCGCGAGCGCAGTTCCTTTACCCCGAGTTTGTGCTGTACGCGAACGCGTTTCGGGACCATGGCGTGGACTGCGTGATCAGCGCTCCCGAGGATTTGTCGTTTGGTTCGGACGGGCTTGAGGATGCCCACGGTCGAATCGACACTGTCTACAACCGGTTGACCGATTTCGCGCTCGAGGATGCCTCGCATGCAGACATTCGTGAGGCTTACCTGGCAGGGGACGTCGCGCTGATGCCGCATCCCCGAGCACACGCGCTGTTTGCCGACAAGCGCAACCTTGCGGTGCTCGGGGACCCGGCTCTGCTCGGCGGGTTCGGGGTCGATGCGGGTTCGACGGCACTGCTGGGCCAGGTGATCCCGCCCACGGTCGAACTCGTGCCCGCGAACCGGGATGCGTTGTGGGCAGTGCGCAACGGATATTTCTTCAAGCCTGCAGCAGGGTTTGGCAGCCGTGGGAGTTATCGGGGCGACAAGTTGACCCGGCGGACTTGGGCGTCTATGGCGTCGGCGACCTACATCGCACAGGCCTTCGCGCCACCGAGCATGCGGATCGTGCATGGGGGCCAGTCCCTCAAGGCGGATGTGCGCTGCTTCGCGTCCGAGGCGGGTGTCCTGTTGTTCGCGGCCAGGCTGTACCAGGGCCAGACCACGAACATGCGCACCCCCGGTGGTGGATTCGCAGCGGTGCTCACGTCGTCACGGATCGAGGAGTGATTCCCCACCGGAGCCGACCCTTGGGGCGTGTCGTGGCTACAGCCAGGCGAGTGCCGATTCAGCCAGTTCGCGCTCCTCATCGATCGCGACGTTCCATATGCTCGGCCCGCCCCCGCGGTCGATCCGCGTGGCTCCAGCATCGTTGACGTCAGGTGCCAGCGCCAGGCCGAGCCAGGCCAGTCGCGCGACGATGCGAGCCCGCAAAACCGGCGCGCGATGGCCGATGCCGCCGGAAAAGACGACATGGTCGAGACCGCCAATTGCCGTGGCCATGGCCGCGATGGACTGCGCAATCCGGACTGCAAAGAGCTCCACGGCAAGCTGGGCCTGCGGGCCGGGATCCGTCAGCAACACGCGCATGTCGCCATGGCCGGCGATTCCGGCAAGGCCTGCACTGCGGTACAGGCCGTTTTCAAGCGCCTGCGCATCCAGGCGTTCATGCCTCAGCAGATACAGCAACGCGCCGGGATCGAGATCTCCGGAGCGGGTAGGGCTCGGGATTCCACCCAGCGGAGTGAGCGCCATGGTGGTGTCGCGGCTGCGGCCGCCCTCGACGGCGCAGACGCTGCAGCCACCCCCCAGATGCGCGAAGACAGCGCGGCCCTTCAGGATTCCAGCGTCGTGGCTGGCCACTATGCGGAGCGCGGAGGCAAAGGCGAGTCCATGGAAACCGTAGCGGCGGATGCCCAGCGCATCCCATGCTTCAGGGACAGGCAAGCGCCGGCTCCAGGGCGCGAGCGACGCGTGGAAGTCGGTGTCGAAGGCCACGCCTTGGCGCGCGTGCGGCCAACGCATGCGCGCGGCACGCGCGAAAGCGAGGGCTACCGGCTGGTGCAAGGGTGCGAACGGCACCAATGCATCCAGTTTCGCGAGCACGGTTTCGTCGAGCTCGCGGGCGTCGTGCAGGTCACCGCCATGTACGATTCGGTGCACCACCACGTCGGGGCTGGGCCACGGCTCCGACAATGCCTCGAGCAGGGTGGCAAGGCGCTCCTGCGCATCCACGCCGACTGGAATTTCGGCCCGGGAGCGCTCGAGCAGACGAGACTGCGCGCCGTGTCCCTCAGTGTTGAACAGATAGGACGCGCCCTTGAGGGTGGACGAGCCAACGTTGAGTGCAAGAAGCCGGCGCGTGGTCACAGGTGTCCCCGAATCATGTTCATGGGGACCGCACCGCCCGGCGCAACAACTGCGCATTGATTGCCACAACGACGGTGCTCAGCGACATGAGCACTGCCCCAAGCGCAGGTTGCAGCAGGATCCCCCATGCGGCGAGAACGCCAGCGGCGAGAGGGATGGCGACGATGTTGTAGCCGGCGGCCCACCACAGGTTCTGGATCATCTTGCGATAGGTGGCCTTGCTCAATTCGATGATCGCTGGCACGTCGCGCGGGTCGCTGCGCACGAGTACGACGTCGCCGGCCTCGACCGCGACGTCCGTCCCTGTGCCGATGGCGATGCCGACGTCGGACGTGAGCAGCGCCGGAGCGTCATTGACACCGTCACCCACCATCGCGACGCGCTTGCCCTGGGCCTGCAGCTCCTCGATCTTTGCCACCTTGTCCTCGGGCAATACCTCGGCGAAGACGGTGTCGATGTTGAGTTCCTTCGCGACCGCGTTTGCGACCGCCGTGGAATCACCCGTCAGCAGGACAACCTCCAGTCCTTCGTCGTGCAGCCGCTTGACCGCGTCGAACGATTCGGGACGGATGGCATCCGCGATCGCAAATACGGCGAGCACCCGGTCGCCTTCCACCAGGTAGGTTGCAGATTGACCATCGGCTGCCGCTGATTCGGCAGCCCGCCGAAGCGTCTCCGGCGGTTCGACCGCGAGCATTCTCAACAGACCCGGCCCGCCAACGTGAAGCGAGCGCTCCTCGACGACTGCGCGCACGCCGCGTCCCGGCATGGACTCGAAGTCCTGCGACATCGGAACGTCGATGCCATGTTCCTTGGCGCTGGTCATCAGCGCCTGCGCGATCGGATGTTCAGCGTCGCGCTGGACCGACGCGGCCACGCGAAGCACCTCGTCGTCGGTGAGTCCATCGGCGGCAGTGGTCTTCACGACGCGGTGCGAACCGAGCGTGAGCGTGCCTGTCTTGTCGAACACGACCGTGTTCAGCAAACGGGCCTCTTCCAGGCCGCGTCGATCGCGCACGAGCAGGCCGTTCCGTGCGCCAATCGTGGTCGAGATGGCGGTCACCAGCGGGATGGCCAAACCCAGCGCATGGGGACAGGCGATCACGAGCACGGTCACTACGCGCTCGATCGTGAAGCTCCACGGTCGACCGAGGAGTGGCCAGACAATGGCGGTAACCGCGGCGGAGACGATGGCGATGATCGTGAGGTAGAACGCCGCCCGGTCCGCCAGGGCCTGGGCGCGCGAGCGCGACGTCTGGGCCTGCTCGACGAGCCGCATGATACCCGCGAGCGCGGTCTCGTCGCCGGTTCCCGTCACCTCGACACGCAACGAGCCCTGTCCGTTGACGGTGCCGGCGATCACCCGGTCGCCCGTCGACTTGTCCATCGGCTTGGACTCGCCGGTGATCATCGCTTCGTTGACGGCGCTGGTCCCTTCCTTCACGACGCCGTCGGCGGGAATGCTCGCGCCGGGCCTGATGAGCAGCAGGTCGCCGCGCTTCAGTTCCGCGACAGGGACTTCCTTCGCGGTACCGGCCTCATCCAACCGCACCGCCATATCAGGCAGCAGCTTCGCGAGTTCCTTGAGAGCGCCCTGTGCCTGGTTGATCGAACGCATCTCGATCCAGTGGCCGAGCAACATGATCGCCACCAGCGTCGCCAGCTCCCACCACAGGTCCAAGCCCTCGACAACGCCGAGCGTGACCAACGCGCTGTAAAGGAAGGCGACGGTGATCGCAAGCGAGATCAGCGTCATCATGCCCGGCAGGCGATTTCTCAGCTCGTGGTATCCGCCGCGGAGGAACGGCGAGCCGCCGTAGAAGTACACGATCGTGCCGAACACCGCCGGGATGTACGCCGACCCCGGGAACTGTGGTGCGGTGTAGTCGAACCAATGCTGGATCATCCCGCTCCAGATCAGAGTGGGGATGGTCAGCAGCAGCGTGAGCCAGAACTTGTCGCGGAAGCTCGCCACGCTGTGGCCGGCATGCTTGTCGTGCCCGGCATGGACGTCACCTTCAGCACCCGTGCGGGGATGCGGCGGTTGCTCGCCGTGCGCCTGATGATCTTGATGATGATGATTGTGTTGCGTCATGGGTCTGCCTTCCTGGATGCACTGATGCGCCGGGCACCAGCGGGGAGATAGATCAGTGTTCTGTTACAAGTGTCCCGATCTGGCGATGGCCATCACCAGCCGCAGTGAGAGCAATCCCGCAGCAGCGAAAGCCACCATAGCCAGGAAAGGCATGTGACCGAACACTTGCGGGCCGTCGGAATGCAGGCTCAACAGCGCACCGCTTACGTACAGGCCCAAGGTGACCAGGGCCAACGCCAGCCGGTTGCCCGTGCGCGCGATTGCCTCCTGCGTGGAACTCAGGCCATGGTGGTGTACGGAGAAGGCGGGTCGTCCGTCGCTCAGTTGCGCCTGCCGCAACAGGTCGGTGGCGATCTGTGGCAGTTGGCGCGCAGTGCGGGCCAGCCGCATGGCAAGCGGCCTGTTGCCGCTGGGGCGGCTGGCTTCGGCAATGTCGGCGATCGCGGCCGCCTGCGCGGACAGCGTCCCCAGCAGGTCCAGATTCGGATCCAGCGCCCGCAGCGTGTTCTCGACCAGGAACAGCGTCCGGATCAGGGACAGCAGGTGGGCCGGAAGCCGGAAGCCAGCGCCCTGCCCAATGCGTGCCACGCGCCAGATTGCCTCGGCAATGGACCACTGCGCCAGCGGACGGCTGGCCATCTCGGCCAGGATCAGGTGGATCTCGCGCACATGCGAGCGGCGGTCGACCTGCGACGGGAAGAAGCCCATGGCGATCGCTGCATCCAGCACGCCCTCGGCGTCGTCGGCCGCAATGGCCTCGACCATGCCGCCGAGCGCGAGCCGGGATGCAGGGTCGAGCACGCCGATCGATCCAAAGTCATGCAGGCACAGGCGACCGTCGTCAAAGAAGAACAGATTCCCCGGGTGCGGGTCGGCATGGAAGACGCCGGCGCCGAAGAGCTGATGCACGTAGGCACCGAGCAGCGCCCTTGCCAGTGCGGGAGCGGCCGCTGTGCCGTACGCGGCCTCCAGACGGGTCCCGTGGCTTCGATCCTGCACAAGCACGTTGCGGGTGGCATACGGCTCGACGACGTGCGGCTGGGTGATGCCGGGCAGGGCATCCAGCACCTTGGCCATGCGCCGCATGTTCTGCGCCTCGTGACGCATGTCGATCTCGTCACGCAGGAATGCGCCTAGTTCGTCCACCAGTTCGAGCGGCCGGTGGCGTTTCAGTGGCGGCCAGATCCACTGGGCGACGCGCATCGTGCGCCGCAGGAGCAGCAGATCCGCCTGCACCTGGGCATGGATCCCGGGGCGGGTGATCTTGACGACCACATCGCGACCATCATGCATGCGCGCTGGATGGATCTGGGCCACTGAAGCCGCGGCCAGGGGCTTGTCATCGAAGCTGGCGAAAAGTTCGCCGACCGGCGCGCCAAACGCCTGTTCGACGATACGCATGGCCTCCTCCGCCGGGAAGGGGGGCACATCGCTGTGCAATCGCGACAGCGCCTCGCGATAGGGCGCCGGCAGCAGGTCCCAGCGCAGGCTCAAGCCCTGGCCCAGCTTGACGAAGGTGGTGCCCAACCCCACCAGTGTGGTGCTGACGTATGCCGGAAGCAGGTCGGGTGCACGTCGGCGCAGGCGCAGCACGGCGACGCCGAGCTTGAGTCCCGCCCAGGCAATCTGGCCTCCGCGCCGCACCGTGCCCGCCATCAACGCGCGCTCCCGGTTGGACAACTCATGGCGTCGACCCACTTGCAGGACGCAGGATCGTGGCCGGATCGCCCCGACCATCCACTGCCGCCAGCTCCGCTTCCGACAACAGGCCGCCCCGGGACTGGCCGAGGACGCCCGCGGCCGCATCGACCACGTGCGCCCAGGTGCTGCGGTTGGCGAACAGCAGTCCCGGCACGTCCAGCGTGCCGCCGCGGTTGACGAAGCCGAGCGCCGCGGTCGTGGCCGGGCCAGTGTCGAGCCGGCGCAGCGCGCCCAGGAAGGGCTCGGGCCGCGTATGCGTGACGAATATGCGCGGCCGTTCCGCCGGGAACAGTGCATGGACCTCGCTGTCGGAGTGCACGTACCGCGCCTCGTCCGGATCGCGCGGCGTGCGGAACCGGCCGGGCTCGCCGAGATAGACGATCGCGGCCGACACGCCACGTTCAACGAGGCGCACCTGCGCGTGGCGCACTTCCTGCAATTGGTAAGCACCGGTGGCGACCAGCAGGATCGCCGCTGTCGCCGGGTTGCCGGCCAGGCACAGCGCACCTTGGGTGGCCAGCGCCTGCGCCTGCGTCGGTGTCAGCTCGTGCGGCACCGGTCGCTTGGGGACGACCAGGGTGGTGACCGTGCCGCGTTGCGCGTAGGCGTGGGCGAGGGCCGCGGCGGCGCCGTTGGCGTCCGGGGGAAACACCACGCGCGATATGTCGGCCATTTCGCCCAGGAGCGCCTCGGCCATGGTCGGATCCTGATGGGACTGCTCGTTCTTCGCGTTCTCCCACGTGTGCGAGGTCAGCACGAGAGGCACGCCCAGCCAGCCGGGCGGTCGCCCCGCCTGTGCCTGGTGACGCGCGAAGATCAATTCCTGGCGCACGGCGCCAAGCATCTTCGGTGCGAACGCCTCGTAGGTGACCACCAGGTTCAGCCCGCCCTTGTTGCCGAGCGCGGCGCATACCACGGCTTCCTCATTAAGCGCGGTGATGACCGCGCCAGTGGTCGATTCCGCGACACCGGGCTCGGGCTCGTGCACCCGGTGCTTCATTGCGTCCAGGGTGCGATCGAGCTTGTTGCTGCGCAGCTCGTCAGGATTGCCCACGCGCACGCGCAGCCCCGGGTTCGCTTCGGCGATGGCGACGAACTGCTCGTCGAGCGCGGTCATCGGCGAGCTCTCGCCGCCGGCGCCGCGGTCGGCGATCGCCGGGACGCGGGGCGGTTCCACCTGGCGATCGGCCAGCGCATGGTCGCGCTCGCGCACGCGCTGCTGGAGGTCGTGGCTGTTGAGTGCGGCAACAGCCTCCTCGAGCTCGGACGCGGCCACGAACAGCGCCGCGGCGCCTTGATTGAAGAGCGCGCGTGCCTCGGCCTCCTTCGACGGATTCCCGGGCAGGGGCAGGTTGTGCGAGGCGTTGGTCCCGGCGCCGGGGAATCCGAAGCCCTTCACGGTTTCGGCAATGCCATAGGGCAGCCGCACGTCGGCATCGGGAACGGCGGCGCCCGCTTGCAGGCGCGACTCCATCACATGGATACCCCACGCGATGCTGGCCGGATCGCGCCCGTCCAGCGCGATCGGATCAAAGCCGTTCAATCGCAGGTGCCGGTCCAGCCACCGCTCGCCGCCCTGCTGGGCGATCTGGCTGCGCTGTTCGATGCGCCGCCCGTTGAGGATGATGATCGGGCTGACCAGCCCGCTGTCCTCGGCACGCCACCAGCGCGGCGCCCAGTCGCTGCCGCGCTGTTCCTCGAACGCACCGTCGCTGAGGAACGCCACCAGGCGTTCGTCCTTGAGCGGTGCATGCACGTACTGCAGTTCGGCAAAGCCGAGATAGCCGCCTTCCATCACGCCCCCGGCGGTGTGCGCATTGACGTGGGAGCCCAGGGGCGACGCCGGTGTTCCGTCCGGATTGAGGGTGTAGGCATAGAAGTCGCCGACGAACCGGCTCAGCCCCGCGTCGGAGCGGTCGTAACGTTCGGCGTGCCGGGCGGTCATGTTGCCAACCAGCACGTTCAGCGCGTCGATGGCGGCCACGCAGTGCCCCTGGCCCATCATCCATGCGCGGGTGACGCCATCCAGGGCGTCCATCAGCAGGTAGCCGGCGTAGGCCGGCACCATGTTGAGGGACCCGCCAGTGTGGCCTTCGGGCGTGGCCTTGAAGTCATCGGCCTCGAGGGCCGCGCCGTCGGTGCGGACCCGCTGGCTGTAGGTCATGTGGGCCACCAGCCACATGCCGGCGCTGGTGACGCGATCGGCCGCGGCGAGCCGCTGCCAGGCGGTGCCGGCATCGGGCGTGCGGCCCAAGGCCACCAGCTCGTGCACCATCTGGCGGACCCGGAGCTGGGTGAGCGGGTCATGTCGGATCACGCCGTAGCCGGCCGCCCAATGGTCAAACGCGGGATCGGCCCGCCGGTGGGCGTCGGCGAGTTCAAGGGTCCGCTGGCGCTCGGCGGCCGACAGCTGGTCGGCGGTGCAGCAGTTGAGATGCAGGTTCATGGGTCCTCCGGGGAGTCGGCCGAAGCGGACATCAGGGTCGATGCCGCGTCAGCGAGGTCCGCGCCGAGCGCGATCGCGTTCGACGGGTGGGCAATGGTGTCGGTACTGACGATGCGGGCCAGACCTGCTTCCTGCAGGCGGGCATAGGCATCGCCGGCGAACACCGGATGGATGGCGACCAGCAGTGGCGGCGGCAACGACAACCGGCGCAGGTGTGCGAGGGTCTCCAGGATGGTGTGGCCGGACGACACGATGTCGTCGATCAGGACCGGGGTCCGGCCCGCCACGGCCTGCGGGTCGGGCAGGCTGACGCGCACGTCGTAGTCGCCGTGCCGCTCCTTGGCCAGCACCTGGTAGGGCATGCCGGACAGGGCGGCGATGTCCGCTACCCACTGCTCGCTCTCGCTGTCAGGGCCGATCAGCACAGCGTCGGGGACGGTCTCAGCGATCCAGCGGGCCACGGCCGGCGTCGCCGATACGTGGACCGTCGGAATGCGGTAGAGCGACTGCAGGCGCTCGACGCGGTGCAGGTGCGGGTCCACGGTCACCAGCCAGTCGAAAGCCTCTTCGAGGAATTGCGCAAACAGCGGTGTACTGACCGCCTCGCCGCGATGGAAGCGGGTGTCCTGGCGCATATACCCCAGGTAGGGTGCGATGAGGCCGACCGAACGAGCCCCGAACTCGCGCGCGGTCCGGGCGGCGAAGCGCAGCGGGAGGGCCAGGGCATCGGCGTTGCGCAGGCTGGCCAGGATCGCCACATCGGCGCCGTCCAGTGCGTCGTCCAGGGTGACCAGCGACTCGCCATCGGGGAAGTGCCGCCAGGCCACGGGTGCAATGCGCGCCTGCAGGGGCTGGTTGATGGTGCCGGCCAACACTGCATCGGCCGGGAAGGGCATCAGCACACGGGTCATGGAACCTCTCCAAGCACAAAGGGTTGCAGCGTCGCGGCGTGCTCCAGGGCGTAGGCCAGTTCTCCCGGCGACTCCGCATGCAGGGTCATCATGGGCTGTCCGCGCTCGACCGTATCGCCGATCCGCAGACCGGTTTCGAGGCCGGCGGTGGGGGATGTCGGGGCGCCGGCCAGCTTGGCCAGTTTGGCCAGCCTGCGGTTGTCGATCGCCGCGATGCGGCCCGATGCAGGCGCCGGGACGTCGGCGGTGAACGCCGCCCGTGGCGGTTCGCGGAAGCCTCCCTGGGCCTCGCAGATCGCCAGGAACTTGGCCAGCGCCGCCCCGGAATCCAGCACGCCGCGCGCGCGCTCCAGTCCGGTGCCGGCGTTGCTGCCCGCTGCCATGTCCAGCAGCGTCGCGGACAGCGCAAGTGCGCGTTCGCGAAGGTCGGCGGGTGCATCGGCCGCGTTGCGCAGCACCTTGAGCACGTCGTGCGCCTCGAGCGCCGGGCCGATTCCCCGACCCACCGGCTGGGTGCCGTCGGAGCGATGGATGCCCAACTGCAATCCCAGCGCGCCCGCGGTGTGGGCAAGCCGCGTGCCGAGGCTGTGGGCCGCGGCCTCACCTCGCACCTTGGCCGTCGGACCCACCGGCATGTCGATCAGGACGTGGGTGGAGCCCGCGGCTATCTTCTTCGACAGCACGCTGGCGACCAGTTGGCCGTCGCTGTCGAAATCCAGCGGGCGCTGGACCCGGATCAGGATGTCGTCGGCCGGGCTCAGGCGCACGTTGCCACCCCACACGATGCAGCCGCCCTCGCGCTCCACCACCCGGCGCATCGCCGCCAGGTCGAGCGCCACCGGCGCCATCACTTCCATGGTGTCGGCGGTGCCCGCGGGCGACGTGATCGCGCGCGACGAGGTCTTCGGGATGCGGTAGCCCAGCGCAGCCACGATGGCCACCACGATCGGGGTGGTGCGATTGCCCGGCAGGCCACCTACGCAGTGTTTGTCCAGCACCGGCCCTTCGCCCCAGTCCAGGCGCTGGCCCACGGAGATCATGGCTCGCGTCAGCGCGGTCGTCTCCGCATGGTCCAGGCGGTCACCCGCGCTGGCAGTGACGAAAGCTGCAAGCTCCAGGTCCGACAACCTGCTTTCCATCACGTCCTGCACCAGGGCGAAGTACTGCGCGTCGTCCAACCGGGCGCCGAACACCTTGGCACGGAGCGCGCCCGCCGACGCCGCGGGTTCCGCGTGCCTGACGCCGGCGAGGGCGTCGGGCGCGGGATCGAGGAGCGTCCACGCGGCCTCCGACAACGCCACCTCGTCCAGGCCGAGCCGATCGTCGATGACCACGTTCAGCGTCGCCACCAGCGTGCGGGCGTCCACGTCCAGCCTGACGCGCGTCAACGCGGCAAAGCCTTCCGAGCGACAGACCTCGCAGTCGCGGTGCATATAGACCACCGGCTGCTGGTAGGTGTCGATGCCGGCACGGGTGACGCGCAGGCGGGTGTGGCCCGGGGCCTGCGTGGTCATCTCGCATCCTCCAATCCGACTTGCTCCAGGTGCCCCGGCACGCGCGCACGCCAGCCCAGTTCACGCTGCACGCGCCCGCGCAGCGTGTCTGCAGCGTCGGGCTCGCCGTGGGTGAGGTAGACCATGCGCGGCGCGGACGGCGCGGTGCGCATCCAGTCCAGCAGCTCCCCGGCGTCGGCGTGGCCGGAGAAGCCCTCCAGCTGCACCACCTCGGCGCGGATGGGGACCTCGCGGCCGAACATGCGCAACGTGCGCTTGCCTGCCGCCAGCGCGGCACCGCGTGTTCCTCCGGCCTGGTAGCCCGCGAGCAGGATCGCGTTGCGGTCATCGGGGCCGAACGCCTCGATGTGGTGCAGCACGCGCCCGCCGGTGATCATGCCGCTGGCCGAGATGATGATCATCGGCCCGCGCTGGCGGTTGAGTGCCTTCGACTCTTCTACAGTGTTGACGAAGGTGGCCACGTCGAACATCCGCTGGCAGTCCTCGTCGGACACGTGGTGCTCGGAGTGGTGGTCGTGGTAGTGCCGGGTCGCGTTGATCGCCATCGGGCTGTTGAGGTAGACCGGCACGCGAGGGATGTCCTTGCGCTCACGCAGCCGGGCGATATGCAGCATGAGCGCCTGGGCGCGGCCGATGGCAAAGGCGGGAATGACGATCACGCCCCCGCGGGCGGCAACGCGGCGGATGATCGGTGCCAGCTCGGCTTCTTGGTCGATCGGAATGTGTTCCCGATTGCCATATGTGGATTCGCAGACCAGGACGTCACAGGCGGGCAGGGGCGTCGGCGGATTCATCAGCGACTCCTGCTGCCGTCCCAGGTCGCCACTGAAGTGCAGGCGCTGGCCCTGGACGTCAAGGCTGACATGGGCAGCGCCCAGGATGTGGCCGGCAGGATGGAAGCGGATCGTGACGCCTGATGCGACCTCGATGTCGCGACCATAGTCATGCCCCTTGAGCTGCTTCAGGCTGCGGCGGGCGTCATCCTCGGTATAAAGCGGCCGTGGTTCCTTGTGCTTGGAGTACCCCTTGCGGGCCGCGTACTTGGCCTCCTCTTCGAGCAGGTGTCCGCTGTCGGGAAGCAGCAGGCCGCACAGGGCCACGCTGCCATGGGTGCAGTGGATCCGGCCGCGGAACCCTTGTTTGACCAGTGCGGGCAAGTAGCCCGAATGGTCCAGGTGGGCGTGGGTCAGGACCACCGCGTCGATTGATGACGCCTCGACGGGAAACGGAGCCCAGTTGCGCTCGCGCAATTGCTTGTAGCCCTGGAACAGGCCGCAGTCCACGAGCACGCGCTGACCGTTGGCCTCGACCAGGTAGCGCGAGCCGGTCACGGTGCCCGCGGCACCGAGGAATTGCAGGGTGGGGTTGGAAGACGCTGTCATGGTGTGGCTCCTGTCCTGGAAGGGAAGTGATTGCGGAGGGCATGGCGAGGGCCGAGGCGCATCTGCATCGCCCGCGCGCCTGTCAGGGGCGGATCAGCTCCACTGTGTCGTTGACCTTGGGGCTCCCGGAGATCACTTCAGCCTCCGCGTAGTGGCTGTCGAACAGTTCGACGATGCGCACTTGGCCAACGTTCTCGCGGCGGTAGCGTGGACCGCCGGCCCGCGAATGCCGGATACGGCGCTTGTGCCGGATCACGTCCAGCACCTGCCCGACCTGGGCACCGTCGGCCTGCCCGACACAGACCACAAGCGTTCCGTCCTGCTTTTCCAGCACCTGGCCGCGCATCAACACGTTGTGGCGGAACCCACCCTCGTTCGCGGAGACGACCCCCGGCAATGCGAACGCGAGCGCGAGGGCCAGTGCGGCGACCCAATGGCTGCGATTGGTACCTCGGGGTCTGGAATGGGCGACGTGTGTGACCGTATTCATGGTGTGGACTCCTTAGATGGGCTGCGAGGGGTGGCGGCATCCGCCAGTGGAAGGCGTTTGAGCAGCAACGCGTTGAGGGCGACGATCACCGAACTGCCCGACATCGACAGCGCGGCGATTTCTGGCGACAGCACGAACGGATAGAGCACACCGGCCGCCAGCGGAAAGGCCAGCACGTTGTAGCCCACGGCCCAGCCCAGATTCTGATGCATCTTGCGCAGAGTGGCGTGGGCGATGGTGGTCGCGCGAACGACGTCATAAGGGTCGCTGTGCATGAGCACGATGTCGGCACTCTCGATGGCGACGTCGGTGCCGGCGCCGATCGCGAACCCAACGTCGGCTTGGGTGAGCGCCGGTGCGTCGTTGATGCCGTCGCCCACCATGCCGACCTTGAGGCCCTGCGACTGCAGCTTGATGACCTCATCGGCCTTGCCGCCCGGCAGCACGTCGGCCAGCACGATGTCGATTCCCAGGTCCTGTGCCACGCGCTCGGCCGTGGGGCGGTTGTCGCCGGTGATCATCGCCACCTTGATGTTGCGCCGGTGCAATTCGTCGATGGCCGCGCGCGAGGTCTCCCGGATCGCGTCGGCAATCGCGAAGAAGCCTGCGAGCCGGTCACCCACCCCGGCATAGATCACCGTGCGACCGGCACCGGTGAGGCGCGCAGCCTCCGCTTCCAATACCGAGAGGTCGATGCCGTGCTCGACCATCAGGATCCGGTTGCCCAGCACCACCTGCACCCCGTCAACCACGCCGGTAGCGCCCTGGCCATCGATGTTGGTGAACGCGGTAGCGCGCTCGGCTACCGGACCGGCACGCTTCAGGATGGCCTGCGCCAGCGGGTGCTCGGAGTGCGCCTCGACCGCGGCGGCCGCGGCCAGCAACCGCTCCTGCGTCCAGCCCGGCGCGACCGCCATGTCGACCACCTCGGGGGCGCCGACCGTCAGGGTGCCGGTCTTGTCGAAGATCACCACGTCCAGGCGTGCGCTCTTCTCAATCGATTCGGCATGCTTGAAGAGGATGCCGTGTCGTGCCCCCAGGCCAGTGCCGATCATGATCGCCATCGGCGTGGCCAAACCGAGTGCATCGGGGCAGGCGATGACGAAGACGGTGATCGTCAGCGTGAGCGCGAACAGCAGCGGCTGTCCCAGCCACCAGAACCAGACCGCGAAGGTCAGCAGCCCGATCACGATCGCAGCCAGCACCAGCCATTGCGAGGCGCGGTCGGCGAGCAGCTGCGCGGGCGCCTTGGAGTTCTGCGCGGTCTGGACCAGCTTGATGATCTGCGCCAGTGCCGTGTCGCTGCCGATCTTGGTGGCGGTGTAGGCGAATGCGCCGCTCTTGTTGATCGATCCGCCGACGAC
Source organism: Stenotrophomonas sp. STEN033 (assembly GCF_056856655.1). Classification (NCBI taxonomy): domain Bacteria; kingdom Pseudomonadati; phylum Pseudomonadota; class Gammaproteobacteria; order Lysobacterales; family Lysobacteraceae; genus Stenotrophomonas; species Stenotrophomonas sp. STEN033. The sequence continues at coordinate 73,455 of NZ_JBXFWM010000009.1, read as the reverse complement.
GGACTCTCCGGGATCCTTGCGCACCGGCATCGACTCGCCGGTCAGCATGGATTCGTCGACCTGAGAGCTGCCTTCCGTCACGATGCCATCGACCGGGATCTTCGCCCCGGGCCGCACGATCACGGTCTCGCCGACCAGCACTTCAGCGGTGGGAATGTCGAGCTCCTGCCCCTCGCGCCGGACGACCGCGCGGGGTGGGGACAGCTTCAGCAGCGCTTTCATGGCGTCCGAGGCGCCGGCGCGAGCCCGCATCTCGAGCCAGTGGCCAAGCAGGACGAAGGTCAGCAGGACGGCCGAGGCCTCGTAGAAGTTCGGCCCGTCGAAGAAGAACGTCGACGCGATGCTGAAACCGTAACCTGTGCCCACGCTCAGGAGCACCAGGACCGCCATGTCCAGCACACCCCGTCGCAGGGACCGGATCGCGGCGCTGAAGAATGGCCAGCCCGGATACAGCACGGCGCCGGTCGCCAGCAGGAACAACCAGACGTTCTCGCGCAGTCCGAACGGCACCGGCGGCGGCTCTATCAGCCCGCCCATGGGCGACCACACGAATACCGGGATCGCGAAGGCGAGGGCGACCAGGAAGCGGCGGCCCATGTCGCGCGCCGCGGCGTGCAGATCGCTGCCGTGGTTCATGCCCGCATGGGCGTCGTGGCCCCCGGCATCCGTGGCGTCATCGCCGTGGCCGGCGTGGGCGTCAGCGGGGCGCTCTGCGGCCAATTCCTGTCCGTGCCCGGCATGCGCAGCATGGGCGTGCGCGCCTGCGGCGGGGTCGGCATCGGGCATCGGCGCGTTGCATTGGAAGCCGCAGTCGCGGATCGCGGTGGCGACCGCGCCCGCCGACAGGCGGGCCGGGTCGTAGGACACCTGCAGGGTCGCGGTAGCGAAATTCGCGCTGGTGGCGTTGACTCCAGGCAGCGCGGCCACGGCCTTCTCCAGCGTGCGCGCGCAGCCGGCACTCACCATGTCGCCGATGGGCCAGGTGCGCGTGCGCACAGTGGGTTTGTGGACGTGCGTCATCGGGTTTCTCCTTGGGATGGAGCGGGGCCGCGCCGGCGTCGCGGGATGAAGGCCGGCACTTCCTGCATGTAGCGGACGTAGTCGTCGCCGAAGCGGCTCAAGCAGTCTTTTTCCTCACGACGCGCCAGGCGGGCATAGGCCCACACGAGCACTGGATAGCTGGCGAGCGTGAGCAGCGTGGGCCACTGCAGCAGGAAACCGGTCAGCACGAGCAGGAAGGCGACGTACTGCGGGTGACGCATGCGCGCATACACGCCCTCGCGGGCGAGCCGGCCTTCACGCTGTGCCCGATACAGCACCGGCCAGGCGGCCGACAGCAGCCAGAAGCCGCCGCCGATCAGGACGAAGCTTGCGATGTGGAATGGGCCGAAATGCGGGTTGGCGCGCCAGCCGAACCACATCTCGAGCAGATGGCCCGCGTCATGGCTCAGCCAGTCCACCTGCGGATAGTTGGCGCTGAGCCAGCCGCCCAGGACGTACAGCGTCAGCGGGAAGCCATACATTTCCGCGAACAGGGCCACGACGAAGGCGGAGAACATACCGAACCCACGCCAGTCCCAACGGGTCAGCGGTTTGTAGAAGCTCCAGGCGAAGAAGATGAAGAACGCGGCGTTGATGGCGGCGAGGAGCCAAAGACCGTAGCCGGAGTCGGGTGCCTGCATGTCAGTGCCCTCCGTTCGAGGTGTCGGACGTTTCGTCGTTCAGTGCCCGCTTGCTACGGCTCTCATGCTGGCCATGGGGTGTGTCGTCGGCATTGCCGTCGCGCCCATGACTTCCGGAACCTCCATGACCGCCATGCCCCTTGTGCATGAACACATGCATCAAGGGACATAGCAGCAGGATGGCCAGGGGCAACCAGCGAAGCGTCCCCCCAAGGTGGGCGCGGTGCTCGACGGCGAGATAGAACACGGCCAGCGCCAGGAAGATCCAGAAGACCCAGCGTCGGGAGCCTGAGGGGGCAGGACTGGAGGCTGTCATGGCAAATTCTCCTCTGTGGGGCGGCGTCCAAGAAGTCGCCGGGGGGTGGACTTGACGAACCCGCCGCCTTCAGCAGCGGCAACAGATTCGATCAATGCGCAGACGTCATCGCCAGTCGGAATGGAGTCCGGAAGCTCCGCCCAGGCGTGGATGGCACGCTCCATTCGTCCGTGCATGGCGAGCAGCCTGTCCAGTTGTTGGCGGGTGTCGTCGAGCCTGCGCCGAATGATGTCCCGCACAAGCGGACAGGGACTATGTCGCAGCAGGCTGTGGTGGATGATTTCCTCGATTTCCCCCAGCGTGAAGCCAAGGTGTTGCGCCGTGCGAATGAAGTGCAGGCGAAGGAGCTCCGAGGTGGAGAACAACTGGTAGCCGCCCTCGGTATGCGTGGCCGCTTGCAACAGACCGCGCCGCAGGTAGTTGCGCACCACATGCACCGTGACATCGCCCTGCCGTGCCAGCTGGCGGACCGTCATCAGCGGCAGCGTCACTTCTTCCTTGGTCGTCATCGGCTTGCTCCCGGCGAGGTGTTGATCAGGCTAGACCTGTGTCTCGCACACAGGTCAACCGGCCTTGCGGTGGGCGAAGCCAGTAACGCGCGAATTGGCCGTGGACGGACGGATGTTCGCGGCCACAGTTGCATGAGCCGTCGGTCCCTGCCTGCGTTGAACGGCCCCATCACTACTTCTCCTTGGGTAGTGCGGAGGAGGGGTGCGGCTTCCTGGCCAGCTGCCGCTGCTTGATCAGCGAGTACAGCGCCGGGATCACGACCAGGGTGAGGATGGTCGAAGACACCATGCCACCTACCATCGGCGCAGCGATTCGGCGCATGACTTCCGAGCCAGTACCGCTGCTCCACATGATGGGCAGCAGGCCCGCCATGATCGCGACCACGGTCATCATCTTCGGGCGCACGCGGTCGACCGCGCCTTCGATGATGGCCTCGCGCAGGTCCCGTGAATCCAGTGCCCGGCCTTCGGCCTGCCTCTGCGCGGCACGCGCTTCAAGTGCGTGGTCGAGGTAGATCAGCATCACCACGCCGGTTTCCGCGGCGACGCCGGCCAGCGCGATGAAGCCCACGATCACCGCGACGCTGGTGTTGTAGTCGAGCATCCACATCAGCCAGATGCCACCGACCAGTGCGAAGGGCACCGACAGCATCACGATCAGCGACTCGGTGACACGGCGGAAGTTGAGGTACAGCAGCAGGAAAATCAGCGCCAGCGTCACCGGAACGACGACACGCATCTTCTCCGCGGCACGTTGCATGTATTCGTACTGTCCACTCCAGGTCACGTAGTAGCCAGGCGGGAACTGCACCTGCTCGGTGACCGCTTCCTGCGCAGCCTTCACGTAGCGGCCGAGATCGCTCTCTCGGGTGTCGACGTAGATGTACGCCGCCAGCATCGCGTTCTCGGTGCGGATGCTCGGCGCACCCTTCCTGACCTCAATCCGCGCCAGTTCGCCCAGCGGCACCTGGGCGCCGCCGGGCACCGGCACAAGGACTTGGCTGCCTATCCGGTGCGGATCGTCGCGGAGTTCGCGGGGATAGCGCACGATCGCGCTGAAGCGTTCGCGGCCCTGGAGGATGGTGGTGACGATCTCGCCGCCCAGCGCGGCGGCCACCACGTTCTGCACCTCGCCCAGGGTGACGCCGTACTGGGCCAGGCTGCCAAGGTCGGGGGTGATGTCGAGGTAGTAGGCGCCGGTCAGGCGTTCGGCGAACGCGCTGGTCGTGCCCGGCACTTCGCGCACCACGGCTTCGATCTCGGTGGCCAGCGCGTCGAGTTGCTCAAGGTCCGTGCCGAAGAGTTTGATGCCCACGGGCGTGCGGATGCCGGTGGCCAGCATGTCGGTGCGCGCCTTGATCGGCATCGTCCAGGAGTTGGCGACGCCCGGGAACTTCAGCGCCGCGTCCATCTCGGCGATGAGCTTGTCGGTGGTCATGCCGTCCCGCCATTCGTCCTCGGGCTTGAGGTTGATGACGGTCTCGAACATCTCCAGCGGTGCGGGATCGGTGGCCGTCAGGGCACGGCCCGCCTTGCCGAACACCGACTCCACTTCCGGGAAGCCCTTGATGATCCGGTCCTGCTGCTGCAGCAGCTCCGAGGCCTTGGTCACCGACATGCCCGGAAGCGACGCGGGCATGTACAGCAGCGTGCCTTCGTTGAGGGTTGGCATGAACTCGCTGCCCAGCCGCGATGCAGGCCACAGGCTTGCAAACAGGGCGGCCAACGCAAACATGATTGTGGCCATGCGATGCCGCAGAACGACGTTGATCACCGGCCGATAGGCCGCAACCAGGAACCGGTTCACCGGATTCTTGTGCTCGGGCACGATCTTGCCGCGCACGAACAGCAGCATGAGTACCGGTACCAGCGTGATCGACAACAGCGCGCCACCGGCCATCGCGAAGGTCTTGGTGAAGGCCAGCGGCTTGAACAGGCGACCTTCCTGAGCCTCCAGGGCGAACACGGGCAGGAACGAGACGGTGATGATCATCAGGCTGAAGAACAGCGCCGGCCCGACCTCGCGACAGGCATCGATGATCAGCTGGGTCCGGCTGCGGGAGCCGTCGGAGCGCTCGATGTGCTTGTGCGCGTTCTCGATCATCACGATCGCCGCGTCGACCATCACGCCAATCGAGATCGCGATGCCGCCCAGGCTCATGATGTTGGAGTTCATGCCCAGCATGCGCATCGCGATCACCGCGATCAGCACGCCGACGGGCAGCATGACGATCGCGACCAGCGCGCTGCGCGCATGGAACAGGAATACCAGGCACACCAGTGCGACGATCAGGCTCTCCTCGAGCAGCGTCGTGCGTAGCGTCTTGATCGCGCGCACGATGAGATCGGAGCGGTCGTAGACCGCCTGGACGCTGACGCCCTCGGGGAGTCCACTCGCAAGCTGGGCGATCTTGTCCTTCACCCCCCCGATCACGGCCAGGGCGTTTTCGCCGAAGCGCGCAATGACGATCCCGCCCACAACGTCGCCTTCGCCGTCCAGGTCGACGATGCCACGGCGCTCATCGGGTACCAGTTCGACCCGGGCGACGTCGCCGATCAGCACCGGTGCGCCCCCTTCGGCGCGCAGAACCAGGCTCTCGATATCCTCGATACCGCGCAGGTAGCCGCGGCCCCGCACCATGTACTCGGTCTCGGCCATCTCGATCACGCGGCCGCCGACGTCGCGGTTGCTCTCGGCGATCACCTCGGACACGCGTGAAATCGGGATGTCGAACTCGCGCAGCCGGACCGGATCGACGGTGATCGAGTACTGGCGCACGAAGCCGCCGACGCTGGCGACCTCGGCCACGCCGGGCGCGGTGGTGAGCTGGTAACGCAGGTACCAGTCCTGCATCGCGCGCAGCTCGTCCAGCGAGTGGCGGTCGCTCTGCAGCACGTACTGGTAGACCCAGCCCACGCCGGACGCGTCGGGTCCCAGTGCCGGTGCCACGCCAGCCGGCAGGTTTTTCGACGCGACGTTGAGGTTCTCGAGCACGCGCGAGCGCGCCCAGTACAGGTCCGTGCCTTCTTCGAAGATGACGTAGATGAAGGAGGCGCCGAAGAACGAGAAGCCGCGGACGTCCTTCGACTTCGGCGTCGCGAGCAGGGCGCTGGTCAGCGGATAGGTGACCTGGTCCTCGACCACCTGGGGCGCCTGCCCCGGGTACTCCGTGAACACGATCACCTGCACGTCCGACAGATCCGGTTGTGCGTCCAGCGGCGTGTTCATCAGTGCGTAGATGCCACCGGCGACAATCGCCAGCGCCATCAGCAGCACCAGGAAGACGTTGCGCACCGACCATTCAACGAGACGGCCAAGCATGTCAGTGCCCCTCGTGGCCGGTGGGGGCGGGCGGAGTCTCTTCCGGGGTAGCCGGCATGGAATGACCGGCGTGCGGATCAGAGGCCTCGTCACCATGACCTGCGTGCGGGTCGGCGGCGTCCTCGCCGTGCCCGGCGTGTGGATCCTCAGCGGTGCCCGAAGGCGCGCCGTGTCCTGTGTGACCCTCAAGACCCTGGAGTGCCGACTGCAGGTTGCTTTCGGCGTCGATCAGGAAGTTGGCGGAGACCACGACCTGCTCGCCCTCGGTCAGGCCGTCGAGGATCTCGATGCGATCGCCGCCGCGCCGCCCCAGGCTGACATCGCGCGGTGCGAAGCGGCCAGGGCCGGTCTCGACCAGCACCACCTGGCGCGTGCCGCTGTCGAGCACGGCCGAGCGCGGAACGGTCAGGACCGGTCCAGCCCCCGGCTCCTCCAGCACCACCGTCCCATACAGCCCGGGCCGCAGGTCGCCAGCGGGGTTGGGCAGGGCGATGCGCACATCCACGGTGCGCGTCATCGCATCGATGACGGGCTGCACGAAGGTGACCTCGCCCTCGGCCACCTGGCCCGGCAGGGCCACGGTTTCAAAGCGGGCCGTTTGGCCGGGCTGGATACCCGCGGCCTGCGCCGCCGGCACCTTGGCGATCACCCACACCTTCGACAGGTCCGCCAGGCGCAGGATGGTTTCGCCGGGCTCGAAACGCGCGCCCTGGACCACCGGCTTCTCGATCACGACCGCGTCCGCGGGCGCGGTGAGCACCAGGCCCGTCTTGCCCATCTGCGCGTCACTGATTTCCCAGTTGCGCAGGCGGGTGCGGGCGGCATCGCGCAGGCGGACCATCGACGCCGCGCTCGCGGGATCGGACCCGGCCAGCCTGCGGGCGGTCTCGTCGGCCAGCCGGTATTCCTGCTGCGCCGCGGCCAGCTGCGGGCTGTAGACGGAGAGCAGCGGCTGCCCGGCGCTGACCCGCATGCCGGTCTGGTTCGCGTACAGCCGCTCCACCCAGCCTTCGAAGCGCGGGGCGATCGCGTACTGCCGGGTCTCGTCGACCTCGACCGTGCCGCTGGTGCGCACGGTAGCGGACAGGGCTCCGCGCTTGACCGCTTCGGTGCGCACGCCCAGCGCCTGCACCTTGTCCGGCGGCAGCACCACCGTGCCCGGTGCCGCCGGCGGTGCGTCGTCGGCATAGACCGGGACGTAGTCCATACCCATCGAATCCTTCTTCGGCACCGGCGACGTGTCCGCCAAGCCCATGGGATTGCGGTAATAGAGCACCTTGCGTTCTGCGGCCGGGCCGTCGATCGACGTGCCCGCGGTCGGGGAGTCGTTCGTGGCGCGGCCGGCAATCCAGCCGACGGCGAGGGCGGCGAGTGCAACGCCGATGGCGAGCGACAGGGTCTGGACACGGGTCATCGGATCTCTCCTTCGATGGCGCGCACGGCGGCGGCGCCCAACAGTTCGTCACGCAGTGCATCGACCCGTGCGAGGTCGGCGCCCTGCCATTCATTGAGTGCTTCCAGCAGCGTCCCGAAGTCGACTTCACCGACCTGGTAGCTGGCCAGGGCGGACTGCCAGGTGGCGTCGGCCTGCGGCAGCAGCGTGTTCTCGATCAGTCCGCGACGCTCGCGCGCGTTGGTCCACTGCGACCAGGCGGAAGCGCCGCGTTCCTCGACGGCCCGCAGCGTGGCGTCCCTGCGGGCAAGCGCTGCGTCTTCGAGCAGGCGCGATTCGCGCTCGCGCTCGCGGCGGGCACGCTGCTGGAACGGGATCTCGACCTCGAACATCAGCTCGGTGCTCTCGATGCCGTTGCCGAACTGCATCGCACCCACGCCCAGGGTGATGTCGGGAAAGCGGTTGCGACGCTGCAGTACCACGTTCGTGCGCGCCGCCTCGGCGCGAGCCTGCTGCGAGCGCACCGCGGGATGCGCATCGGCGTCATCCAGTGCCTCGGCAAGCGAGGCTCTGTGGACGGCGAGGCGCGGCGCCTCGTCGGGAGTCGCCAGCGGTGCATCGGACCGGCGCCCCAGCACCGCGTTCAAGGTGGCGGCCGCCTCCTGCTTGGTCGCGAGGCGTTCGATCCGCTCGCGCTGGAGGCTGGTCTGCTCGACCTGGGCGCGGATGGCATCCTGCTGCGCCGCGCGACCCAGGGCGTAGCGCACGCCGGCCATCTCTTCCACCTGGCGGAGCAGGGCGATGCGGCGATCAAGCACGGCCACGGCCTGGTCGGCATGCCAGTAGCGTGCGTAGGCCGCCTCGGCGTCGGCCAGCAAGTCGCGCGCAGTGGTGAGGCGATCGAGTCCGACCGCGACCGCGTCCTGGCTGGCCGCGGTCCGCGCCAGGGCGCGCTTGCCCCAAAGCGGGAGGCGCTGGCGCAGCGCGTAGTTGACCTCGCGCTCGGCACCGGCGGAGCGCCAGGGCTTGTCCGGATCGAGGCCGCGGAATCCAAGGGAAGCCGTCGGGTCGGGTAGGGCGCCCGCTGGCTGGATCCGTGCTTCGGCGGCCTGGGCCTCGAAGTCCATGGCCCGCAATTCCGGGTTGTGTTCCAGAACCCAGGCGCGGATCGACTCGAGGCTGTGCCCCGGGACGGGTTCGGTGGCGGTCACCGGCAGCGCCAGGGCCCACAAGGCGCCGGCAAGCACGCCGGCAAGAAGGTGCCGGAGCGGTGGCAGACGGCGGGACAGAGGGCGAGGGTGCAGGCGCCTGGCCGGCAGTCGGTCGAACGGGGATGCCATATCAGTGTCCTTGGGCCGACGCGACGCAGGTCGCTCGGACGAGGGCAGGAACACATGCCGTGACGCAGCCACGGCGCGAACGCACAGGACTGCGCCGCACAGACGTGCGGAGCAGTCAGCGTCCAGGCATCAGATCAGCAGGAGTGCCGCTGGATGGGCGGTAGGTCGGTGCCAGGCGGGTCTGGGCGGCGAATCCACCCATGTAGCCGTGACACCTGGCGCAGCATCCGCAATCGCGGCGATCGCAAGCCAGGAGAACCAGGCTTCGGCCAGCAGCGGCGGAATCGAAGGGATGCGCCCACTGTCCGCCGAGATGTCACCCTCGGTGCAGTGCGCGTCGCACACTGCCTTGCTCGCTGAGGGGAGCTCGGCATCGCAGCCGTGGCCATGGTCGTGTCGGGTGTCGGTGGCGGCAGCGACAAACGCCGCCGGCGTGACTGGGAGATCCAGGCAATCGCCATGGCCTGCGAGCGCGAACTGGGACCAGAGCAGGGCCACCATCGCGAGGAGGGCGGTGCGCTGGAACAAGTTCCGATGGCGGATGCGGACCATGGCGTGAGCTTACCTCTTACTGGAACCGATGCAATTGATCCAAGTCAATCCTTGGCCAGGCCCAGGGGCTGGCGCGGCACAGATGTGGTCGGCGAGGACGGTACGGCGGCCGACTTGGCAAGGCGAAGGGCGTTGGCCACCACCGACACCGAGCTCAAGCTCATCGCAAGCGCCGCGACCATCGGGCTCAGCAAGATCCCGAATGCGGGGTAGAGCACCCCGGCCGCGACCGGCACCCCCAGCGCGTTGTAGAGGAACGCGAAGGTGAGGTTCTGCTTCATGTTGGCCACGGTGGCCTGGGAGATCTTCCGGGCGCGCAGGATGCCCCGCAGGTCGCCCTTGACCAGGGTGATCTGGGCACTGGACATCGCGACGTCGGTGCCCGTGCCCATGGCGATGCCGACGTCGGCCGCGGCGAGCGCCGGGGCGTCGTTGATGCCGTCGCCCGCCATCGCCACCCGCCGGCCTTCGCGCTTGAGGCGCTGCACCAGCTCGGCCTTGTCCTCGGGGCGGACTTCGCCATGCACCTCGTCCAGGCCCAGCTCGGTGGCCACGGCCCGTGCGGTGGTGAGCCCGTCGCCGGTGGCCATGATGATGCGCAGCCCGGCGGCGTGGAGCTCGTTGATGGCCGCCGCGGCCGACGCCTTGATCGGGTCGGCAACCGCGACCAGCCCCGCCAGGCGCCCGTCCACGGCCAGGAACATGGCGCTCGCGCCCTCGCGGCGCATCCGCTCGGCCACGTCGACGTGCGCAGCGGGATTGGCGCCCAGGTCGTCCATGAGCGCGGTATTGCCCAGCGCAAGCGCATGGCCGGCCACGGACCCGCGCACACCCATGCCGGTCACCGAGTCGAAGTCCTCCACGCGGTCGAACTCGAAGTTCCGGCGTCGAGCCTCGGCGACGATGGCGTCGGCCAGCGGGTGCTCGCTGCCCTGGTCCAGGCTGGCGGCCAGGTGCAAGACCCGGTCGGCGTCGAAGCCCTCGAAGGCCACGACTTCCTTGAAGGCGGGGCGCCCCTCGGTGAGGGTGCCGGTCTTGTCGACGATCAGGGTGTCGATGCGGCGCATGTGCTCGATGGCCTCGGCGTCGCGGAACAGCACGCCCACCTGCGCCGCCTTGCCCGTGGCGACCATGATCGACATCGGCGTCGCCAGGCCCAGCGCGCAGGGGCAGGCGATGATCAGTACCGAGACCGCGTTGAGCACCGCAAAGGTCCAGGCCGGCTCCGGACCGAAGGAGCCCCAGATAAAGAAGGTGGCCACCGCGATCGCCAGCACCGCGAGCACGAACCAGTAGGCCGCGATATCGGCCATCCGCTGCATCGGCGCGCGGGAGCGCTGCGCCTGCGCGACCAGCTGCACGATCTGCGACAGCACGGTGTCGGAGCCCACCTTGGCGGCGCGGATCACCAGCGCGCCGGTGCCGTTCTGGGTCGCGCCGATGACCTGGTCGCCTGCGGTCTTCTCGACCGGAATCGGTTCACCCGTGAGCATCGACTCGTCGACGCTGGAGCGGCCTTCCACCACTTCGCCATCCACCGGCACCTTCTCGCCGGGACGCACGCGCAGGTGGTCGCCGACGTGGACGTGGGTCAGCGGGATGTCTTCCTCGGTGCCGTCGGCGTTGACCCGCCGGGCTTCCTTCGGCGCCAGGCCAAGCAGGCCCTTGATCGCCGCGGACGTTTTCGAGCGCGCCCGCAGTTCCAGCATCTGGCCGAGCAGGGTCAGCGAAACGATCACCGCCGCCGCCTCGTAGTACACCCCGACGCGCCCATGTTCGGTAAACGACGGTGGGAACAAGCCGGGTGCCAGCGTGGCGACCAGGCTGTAGCCAAAGGCGGCCGCAACGCCAATCCCGATGAGGGTGAACATGTTCGGGCTGCGGTTGCGGATCGACTGCACGCAGCGCTCGAAGAACGGCCAGCCGGCCCACAGCACGACTGGTGTGGTCAAGACCAGCTCGACCCAGGTCTGCACGTCGATCGACAACGGCAGGATCTGCACGTCGCCCAGCACGACACGCGGGAGGTACTGGCCGAACATGGCCAGCACGAGCGTCACCACAGTCAGCGGAAGCGTCCACCAGAACCGGCGCGAGAAGTCGCGAAGTTCCGGATTGTCATCGTCCTCCAGGCTCGGCATTTCCGGCTCCAGCGCCATGCCGCAGAAGGGACAGTTGCCTGGACCTTGTTGCCGGACTTCCGGGTGCATCGGGCAGGTGTAGATGGCGCGGGGCTGTGCCACCTCGGGTTCGTCCTGGGGCGTCAGATAGCGCTCCGGATCGGCCACGAACTTCGCGCGGCATCGCTCCGAGCAGAAGTGGAAAGGTGTGTCGGCGTGGGTCGCATGATGCTGCGTCGTGGCGGGATCGACCTGCATGCCACAGACCGGATCGGTGACCCGTCCATCCGCAGCCTCGACAGGGGCTGCGCCTGCAGAATGGTGATGGTCATGGGACGACGGTGAGTTCATGCCGATGCTCGCTTTAGTGGGGATGGACTGCCAAGGCAGTGTGCCATTGCGGGTTACACAGCTATTCGGGGCTGAGCGTCCCGAGCACTGAAACAACAATCAGGATCAAGATGGCCAGCGCGGCCTCAGCCGTAACACTCTGCCGCAAAGCCCGCACCTCCTGCGCGGGATCTCCGCTGGTCAGCGCTCGTTCCAAGCGCGGCACCAGCGTCCATCGGTGCAGCGCTCCCAAACCCAGCATTCCAGCGAACAGGGCCAGTTTGAACAGCAGCAACTTCCCGTAGGTGCTCTGGAACAGGGCCGAAAACGACCACGCGGTGAGATCCCCGTAGTGCGCGATGCCGGACACGATGAGCGCACCAACGAAGATCGTTCCCAGCGTCGAAAAACCATGCAGAAAGTCATGCGTTGATCGCAGACGCCCGCTGCCGTTCGTCTCTTTGCCGCGCAGCAGCATGGCAAGGAACATCAGGACCGCTGCGATCCAGCCGCCTGCCGCGAGAAGATGGACGATGCCTGCAGCAAGCCGGACCGCGCCTGCCAAGCCCTCGCCAGCGGCGGCGTGGCCGTTCCATGCCAGCGAAGCGAGTGCGCCGCCCGCCAGCATCGCCCCCAGCGGGAAGGCGGTCTCCACCTTCCCGCGGCGACGATGCCATCCGAGCACGAACATCAGGGCGACCAGCAGCGCGCCTCTCGCCATGGCTGCCCGGCCCGCGGACGTCTCGAGCAGATACCAGCCAAGCGATGCGCGATCAACCTCGGCAAGCGGCATTCCCATGATGCCCGCGGTCTTGAAGACGACATCGAGCCCGGTGAGCACGAGACCGGCTACGGCACCCGCCAATAGAACGCCTATGAGTGACCACCCGGCCAAGGCGTCGGCGAGTGCCGATCGACGCGACCCGTACCAACCGAAGAGTGGAACCCCGAAAAGAACCATGATGACAAGGTATTCCAGGAATCTCAGTGCATAAGCCGACAGGTCGAACATTCGCGACTCCTCAGCGCACCGTGAAGCTGAAGCTGCCCGGCATGGGGTGGTTGTCACCACCGACGGCGCGGTATTCCACGGTATAGACGCCCGGAGTCAGCGGCTGGGGCAACTTGGCACGCAGGGTCTTACCGTTGTTGACGATCTCGGTCGTGAAATTCTCGATCGGCATGGTGGAACTGCCGTGCTTCATGAGCAACTTGAGACGCGACGCCCGCGGAATCAATGTTTCGTTGAACACGAGATCGATCTGGCCCGGCGAAGCCACCACCGCATTTGCCGCCGGTGTGGACTGCTGCAGCGCGGCGTGGGCGTGCGCGATCTGCAGGGAGAACTGCCCAGCCGCAATCGCGAGGACGAGCGCGAAGGAGCGAAGGACGTTTGATGATTTCATAGGGATAAATCCTCATTGCGAATGTGATGCAAAGCCCCGTTCGGCGCCGTGCTGTGTTGGATCCGACAAGCGTTAGGTGTCGGGCTGTCACCGAAACCACGGTTGGTCGGCTTTTGATATTTGAGATGAGGATCCCGCCGCTCAGGCGGGATCCTCGACGCGTCAAGCCGCCATGGCGCTGCAGCTTTCCGCGCAACGGCGACAAACTTCGGCGCAGCGCGCCATCTCCGGGTCGTTCATGGCGTCGCATGCTTCGGCGCACTGGCGGCAGATCTCCGCGCAGGCACTGCAAACCACCGAGTGAGCGCTGGCGCCACGCAACATGGCGTCGGCGCTGGTGGCGCAGATATCGGCACACGTCGCCAGCAGGGCGATGTGCTCCGGGGCTGCGTGGGCACCTCCTTTGCTCAGGCAATAGTTGATGGTCTCAAGGCAAATCGCGTGGCATTGCGTGCAGTTGTCGATGCACTCGTTCATGGCCTGAGACCGGTGGTCTTCGGAATGGTGAGTCATGTGGATCTCCTGCTTCATCGCGGACGAGAATCGGCGCGCCCGCAACACCGCCCCCTGTTGCTCTTGCGGATCAATGCTGTGCGAAGGGTTCGGTGGTTCCGTCGTGATGGACCAGCTCGACCGTATACGGCTGCTGGCGTCCTTCCGGGACCTCCATGCCCGGCGAACCGAGCGGCATTCCGGGCAGGACCAGGCCGCGTGCGTCCGGCTTTTCTTCGAGGAGGCGCTTGATGTCCTCGGCCGGGACATGGCCTTCGATGACGTATCCGTCGACCTCGGCCGTGTGGCAGGAGCCCTTTGCATAGGGGACACCCAGGCGCTCCTTGACCGGACCCAGGTCATCCATGTCATGCACATCCACGGTGAACCCCGCCTTCTTCACGTGGTCGATCCAGCTACCGCAGCACCCGCAGGTCGGGGTCTTGTGGACGGTCATGCGTGGCAGGGCGGCTGGAGTCGCGTCGGCTGTTTCCGGGACGACCTGTGCAGTGGGCGCGATGGTGGATTGCGCGGGTGTAGCCGCTTGGGTGCAGGCACCCAGGCCGGCGACCGCAAAAGCCGCCCACGCCAGTCGGTTCAATCTGCAGGTTTTCATTTCTGGTTCTCCGCTTAGCGCTTGGTCCGCGAAGACCAGTGGATGTGGGCGATCCGCCAACCGTCGGTGGTCTGCTTCAGCACCATGGTCTCGGTGCTCTGGACGGTCAGTGGCTTACCGTCTTTCTGGGCGTGCAGCTCGCTTTCGGTTCCGACCCATGCGAACTCACCAGCGGTGCGTGCACGCTGACGGAGCAGCTGGCGATGGGCGCCCTTGAGGAATGCCGCATCGCTGACTGCGTGATGACCCAGATATTCCTCGCGGCTGCGCTCGGCACCCCCGGACTCGAGGATGAGGACGTCGGCAGCGAGCAGGGCTTCGACCGTGGCCAGATCGCCGCTAGACAGGGCCCTGTTGAAACGCTCCGCTACGGCGACCGCGGCCTCTGCAGTGACTGGGACGTCGACGTCCGCAGATGCCGCGGCAGCGGGGTGATGTGCGTGCGGCTGTGTCGCCTGCGCCATTGCGGGGGACACGACGGCCAGTGCCAGTGCGAGGGTGAACGAGATTGCTGTTGCGTTCATTGCGTGGGCTCCAAGGAGATCAATGGGTGTGCGCATGGCCGTCATCGGCCACGGGCGTGTGTGGTGCAGGGTGCGACTCCACCTTGCCGTCGGGATGGCCGTGGCTCACCAACCCGACTTCCGTGTCGCTGGGTGTCGGGCCGTGGTGATCGTCGTCCACGCCCGGCGGGTGCGCATGCGGCATGGAGTTGTTGCCCGGCTCGAATAGGGCAGGGTGATCCTCGGCCTTTTCGTCGTCATGGTGGCCTTGCGTCTCGCCGCCGCCATGCGAATGACCATCACTGCTGGCCACCAACGCCTGGTAACCGGCCTTGTCCAGCGTGGGCAGCTTCTGCAGGAAGGCCGACATGTTCCAGATGAACTCATCGTCCATGCTGCCGCCCCACGCGGGCATGCCGCTGGCCTTGATGCCGTGCTTGATCACCCAGAACGCCTCAGCTGGAGCGACCGACTGTTTGCTTAGGTTCGGTGGCGCGGGGTACAGGCCCTTGCTCATCTCGGTGGCCGCCGCCTCTGGCGAAAGATGGCAGGTCACGCACATGGCGTTGTAGTTGCCCGCACCCTGGCGGATACGCTCAGGATCATCCAGGTTCGTGGGCACCTGAAGCTTGGCGGCGCGCACCTCAATGGAACGCTCGCGCGCCGTTTCAAGTAGCGCATACACCGGGCGACTATGCGGATCGTCGGCGGCCACGTTGTACACGCCCAGAGAGACCGTGGCAGTTGCCGCGACCGCAACCAATCCCACGCCGGCACCGAGCCATACCCACATCCTTTTGTTGGATTTCATTGTCAGTTCCCCTTAGAACCAGGTACGAAGGCCGATGACCAAGCGCGTGTCTTCAAAGGACTCGCCATGCTCGCGTCGCATGTCTGCGGTATTGCCAAACGCGCGCTCGTACACCACGCCGATGTAGGGAGCGAACTTTCGGGTGAACTCATAACGAAGTCGTAGCCCCGCCTCAGCGGTACTCAGACCCGAACCTATCCCGCGCAATGGATCGTTCTTGCCATAGGCGGTGACTTCCACCAGCGGCTGCAAGATCAGCCGGTTGGTTAGCAGCAATTCGTACTCGGCCTCGACATTGGCGGCAGTCTGGCCCCCTTCGCCGAGATAGGCTGTGGCGGACACTTCGAACTTCATCGGCGCCAAGCCCTGTACACCGATAGCGGCGAAGTTTTGAGATGCCCCAGGCTTGAAGTCATGACGCACACCGGCCACCACATCCCACCACGTGGAGATACTGCGGCCGTAGAGCACTTCCAGATCAGCCGACTCGGTCTGACCATCCGTGCGTTCGCCTTCACTGCGGAGCCAGACGCGATTGAGGTCCGTACCGATCCAAGCCTGGCCCTCCCAGCCCAGCCCGGTGCCCGGATCGGCATCCCAGGCTTCCAGGCGATTGAGCAGCACGTAGCTCTTGATCGAGTTGTCATGCACCGGATGCGCGTGTTCCGGCGCGATGGCCGCCTTGCGATCCGCGTCCGTCACCGCGGGTATCGGGGTGCGCGGCTGCGTTGGCACTGCAGGCCCGTGTCCCATCTGACTGTGGTCCATGCCCTGCATCGACTGTGTCTGCGCTTTGGGCGTTGCGGGCGTGCTCGGAGGCGCGCCGTGCCCCATCTTGGAATGGTCCATCCCCTGCATCGCAGGCGTGGCCGTACTAGAGGTGTCGGCTGCAGCGGGCTGTGCCATCTGACTGTGATCCATGCCCTGCATCGACTGCGCCTGTGCTGTGGGCGCCGCAGGTGTGCTCGCGGGCGAGACGTGCCCCATTTGCGAATGGTCCATGCCCTGCATGGCAGGCTCGGCTGCTTTAGCCTGCGGCGCGGCGTGGCCCATCGTCGCATGATCGATCGTCGCTTCGCTCGGCTTGGCCGGTGTTGCAGGCTTTTGGGCTGGCGCAGGTTTTGATGTCGGCGCCTGTTGTGCAGAGTGATCCTGAGTCTGGGTCTGCGCGCCCTGCTCCATCGGCATGGAGCCGTGCTGCATGGATTGGGCGCTGGCCGCATTGGCCAGGGCCAGCGAGATAGCCAGCGTCAGCGCAGTCAGGGTGGTATCGCGTCTATTGATGTTCATTCGTCGACCCTCACCGTGCGCATCATTCCGGCTTCCATGTGATAAAGCAGGTGGCAATGGAACGCCCAGCTGCCCAACGCATCGGCACGCACGCGATACGTGCGTCGGCTACCCGGCGGCATATCCACCGTGTGCTTGCGCACCATGAAGTTGCCGTTGTCGTCCTCCACGTCACTCCACATGCCGTGCAAATGGATGGGATGGGTCATCATCGTGTCGTTAACCAATACGATGCGCATACGCTCGCCGTAGTTCAGCCGCAGCGGCTTGACATCGGAGAACTTCTGACCGTTGAAGCCCCAGGAGAATTTCTCCATATGTCCGGTCAGATGCAGCTCGATCTCGCGACCGGGGTCGCGTCCGTCAGGGTCTTCAAAGGTGCTCTTGAGCATGGAATACGTCAGTACATGACGGCCGTTATCGCGCAGGCCATTACCCGGATCATCCAAGCGCGAACTCACGCTCATGGCCTGGTTGTCCAACAGGGGATTGTTGGTCTCGCTGGCAGGGTGTGATTGCATGCCCCCGTGCTGCATGCCTGCCATGGCACCATCGCCGGCGGCGGGCATCGCATGGCCTGCATGGGCCGAGGTCGCGTTACCGCTGGCAGGTGGGGTCATGCCAGGCATGCCCATGGCCGCACCACAGCCGCCTTCCATGCCCTTGCTGCCGCCAGACATATCCATCGATCCATGATCCATGCCCATGTCTGCCATCGTCAGCAGCGGCCGGGGATCCACAGACGGAACGGGCGCGCGTAATCCTTCGCGCACGGCGAGCGTGCCGCTGACGTAGCCGGTGCGACCGGAGTCTTGGGCAAAGATGGTGAATGCGTCCTGCCCGGAGGGCTCCACGATCACATCGAAGGTTTCTGCTACCGCGATGCGGAACTCGTCGACGGAAACCGGATGGACATACAAGCCATCTGCTGCCACCACGGTCATCTTTAGCCCCGGAATACGCACATCGAAGTACGTCATGGCAGAGCCATTGATGAAACGCAGGCGCACCTTCTCGCCACTGCGGAACAAACCGGTCCAGTTGCCCAGCGAGGTCGTGCCGTTCATCAGGTAGGTGTAGGTGTTGGCGTTGACGTCGGACAGATCCGTGGGCGTCATCCGCATCACGCCCCACATCTTGCGATCTTCCAACGTGGCCGACAGGCCGTTGCGCTTCACATCGCGCGCAAAATCGCCGACCGTGCGCTTGTAGTAATTGTCATGGCCCGGCATCTTCTTCAAACGATCGAACAGGGCCGTCGGGTCCAGGTCTGTCCAATCGCTCAGCATCACGACGTAGTCGCGATCGAAGCTGAAGGGCTCCGGCTCCAATGGGTCGATGATGATCGGGCCATAGAGCCCGGCTTGTTCCTGGAACCCCGAGTGGCTGTGGTACCAGTAGGTGCCGCCCTGATGCAGGGTGAACCGGTAGTGGTAGGTCTCACCACGTCCGATACCGTCAAAGCTCAGGCCCGGCACGCCGTCCATGTTGGCCGGCAAAATGATGCCGTGCCAATGGATGGAGGTGTCCGCGCCATGGAGGGAGTTAGCGGGCAATGCATTGGAGACACGCAGGTTGACCGTGGTGCCTTCCCGCCAACGCAGCAACGGCGCCGGAACGGACCCATTGACGGTGATCGCGGTGCGGGTCTTGCCGGTGAAGTTCATCGGCGTCTCGCCGATGGTTAGGTCAAACTCGGTGCCCGATAGTACGTTGGGTTGTCCCGGGCCCTTGAGCGCCCAACTGGCTTTGGGCCAGAAACCTAATCCTGCGACTGCGCCTCCCAAGGCCAAGCCCTGGACAAATCGCCGCCGCGAAGGTAGCAGCGGCGGTCCACCGTGTGGACCACGAAAATCATCATGCGACATGAAAATGCTCCAAGCGTCGTGTTGCCACCGGCGGGCGGTGGTACAGAGCGGGCGGCTGGCCTATAAATAGGCATGCAAGCCACACCAACGGCGCCATTGCGGCGCTTAGGGACGCTTAGCCGATCGGTGGTCGGATCAGATGAGGCAAGGCAGGTGCCGCATGCCCTAGGGGCAGCGGCATGACATCCAGGCCCAAGGCCAGTTGCACCGAAACATGCAGGCGCGCCGGAAGTGCGCTCGCGCACGCGTGTACGCAGGCGCACCGGCACGCAGAAGACTTGCAACAGTCGGGACCGGCATGGTCGCCATGCCCAGTGCCAGCCCTTTCAATCGAGGTGGCATCGGGATGATTCTCAGCACTGTGATGGGCGACGCAGTCTTCGTCGCCTTGCACCGCGGCAGCCACTTCGCTGGCCTGCGCTTCCATGGCCGGGTTCATACTGATCGACGCAAATGCCGACCACGCGCCGTTAAGCACGAGCATGACGATCAGGAGCAGTCGCAGTAGAAGTGAGGAGGCTGACACGGGCGACATTGTAAATCACTTTAGACAAGGCGCGTGTGTATCGGTCGTGAACAAAATCTCAAGTAGGCCTGAGATGCCGCCACTTGTCAGTCGCACTAGTCACGGCCACTGCAGCTCCCTCCAGGAGCGCCCAATGGGCGGGTTGAGGCGAAGGGTTGCCCATAGGGCTAGCGCTTGTTCGGTTTACTTCTCGGGTGTGGCCTCGATCAGCTTCACCAACTCCCGCTTCTGCTGCTTGCTTAGCGAGCCCCAGCGCAGGAGCAACTTGGCCAGCAGATCATCGTCGGTGTAAAGGAAGGCGGCGGGGATCCCCAACGCTTGGGCCAACCGCTCAGCAGTCTCCAGCTTGGGCTCGTGCTTGCCACGTTCGTACTGGTTGACTCGGGGGCTGGCCACGTAAGGATCCAGACCGGCCCGGATGCCCAACTCCTTCTGCGACAAACCCGTGTGCAGGCGGGCTTGTTGGAGGCGTCGAGCGAAGGTCGGTGTTGAGTCGACGGACAAAGTCACGCGCACCCCCCATGGAAACCCCATAAGGATGGCGGATGTGGGGTTAAGCCGAGATACGTGCAAAAATGCCCCCCAGAATTTTTTTTTCTTCCGTGAAATCATTTGGTTGCCGGATTTTTGTTGGTACCTGAACTGTCGGCGCGATCGGGCCGCAACTGCGCCAGCAACTGCTCCAAGGTGTCCTGGCGCACACCGGCACGCAACGCTTCGGCCTCGGCTTGTTCACGCCGTTCTCGCTCCTTGGCCAAGTCGGCGTGAGCATTGGCCAGCTTGACCCGTGCGCTCTCCAACGCTTGGGCGTCCTGGGTCCAGCGTGCCAGCAAGGCCTGGTACTCCGCAGCCGTAAGCCGCAGCGCGTCCAGCTCCTTCCGCTGGTCGTCCGCAGCTTGCCGCACCTGCGCCAGTTCCCTCTCTAGGCGGCTGTGGCGTTCCAGCCACTGCCCGTTGTCGCGGTTGAGCTGAACCAGTTCGTGGTTCTTGGCGGTCAGCGCCTCGTTGGCCTGGCGCAGCGCGACCTGCAGTTCCTGCACCTGGTGCTCGTGGCGGCGCTGTTCCTGTTCGCGTTGGTCCTTGACCGAGGTGCGGTAGTGCTCCAACGCCTCGCGAGCATGCTGGTGCTTCTGCTCCAGCGACTGGGCATGCGCCTCGTGCTCCGCCAGCCGCGCGGTCAGTCCCGCGATCCGTTCGCCGAGCTGCGCGACCTCGGTGACCCGTTCGGCCAAGGCCTGCTGGGCTGCGGCGTGGGTCGTCTTTTCTTCGCGTAAGGCAGTTTCAATGCGCTGAAGCTGCGCGCTCAGCGTGGACGCCTCCTGCTGGGTGCGTTCCAGCGCCTCGCTACGCTCCTGCAAGTGCGCTTCGAAGCGCTGCCGGGCCTCGGCGATTACAGCCTCGGCCTCCTCGTGTAGGCGACCGGCAAGCCGACCGACCAGGTCCTGTAGCGCGTCGCTGACCGCGACCTTGGCGCCAAGGCCTTGCCCTTCATCTTCTTCCAGCTCCTTCAGGTAGCGGTGAATGGTTGTCTTGGAGCCGGTGTTGCCCAGCGCCACCCGCACCGCGTCCACCGACGGGTGTTTGCCCTGTGCCCGCAGCGCATCGCGGGCCTTCTGGATGTCGCTCTTGTACAAGCCGCCGCGTGCCATCGCACTCTCCGACTATTTCGTAATGTATTACATACCACGTAATTACATACCAATCAAGTTACACTACTCGCCGAGTACGGGTCGTATCTAAAGGCGGGATAATATTGAATTATCCCGCGTAACCAGCGTTTCGGCCATTTCAAGTCGTCAAAACAGTACGAAACCGCCCAAGGCTGGCGATCCCTGGGTAGTTTGGCCCAGAGCGGAAAGGAGGCCAGCCGGGGTGCAAGCAGGCGCCGCCACCGAACTCGTTGGCCATCAAAGGACTGTGCATGCCGATCGAACGTATCGTCATCGACAATTTCAAGTCGTTTCGCCATCTGGACCTGCCCCTCAACGCCCACATGAACCTGGTGGTGGGCGACAACGAGGTCGGTAAGTCCACCCTGCTGGAGGCCATCCACGTGGTGGTCACCGGGCAACTGCATGGGCGCAATCTCGCCTACGAGCTCACGCCCTACCTGTTCCACCAGCCCGCGGTGCAGGAATATCTGGCGACCCTTGCTGCAGGCACGCCGGCTTCGCCGCCACGGATCTCCATCGAAGCCTATCTGGGCGCAGATGTCGCGCTGGCGTCGTTGCGCGGCACCAACAACTCCCTGCGCTTGGATACCGCCGGCATCCGGCTGCTGGTCGAGCTCAACGACGACTACCGCGAGGAGTTCAACGCCTACCTGCAGCAGCACCAGGGTGCGGTCAGCCTGCCGGTGGAGTACTACACGGTGCGCTGGTATTCCTTCGCCAACAATGGCGTCACCGCTCGCAGCATTCCGTTCGATTCGACCATCATCGACACTCACGGCATCAAGACCTTGTCCGGTGCCGATCGCTATATCGCCGGCATCATCGATCAGGCACTGACGCCTGCGCAGCGCGTCTCGCTGTCGTTGAGCTTCCGCCGCATGCGGCAGAGTTTTTCCGAAGAGGCGGACGTGGCGGCCATCAATGCGTACCTGACCGAGCACACCGGGGACATCAGCCACCGGGCGCTGACGGTGGGTGTGGACACATCGCCGCGCTCAACATGGGAAACCAGCTTGTCACCTTACCTGGATGAGCTCCCGTTCACCCAGGCCGGCAAGGGTGAGCAAAGCGCGGTGAAGATGAAGCTGGCGATGCACGCGGCCGGCGCTGCCCACGTGCTGCTGATCGAGGAGCCGGAGAACCATCTGTCCTATTCCAGCATGACCCAGCTGATCGACAAGATTGCGGCCCTCTCCACCGCCCAG
Source organism: Stenotrophomonas sp. STEN033 (assembly GCF_056856655.1). NCBI lineage: Bacteria > Pseudomonadati > Pseudomonadota > Gammaproteobacteria > Lysobacterales > Lysobacteraceae > Stenotrophomonas > Stenotrophomonas sp. STEN033. The sequence continues at coordinate 51,501 of NZ_JBXFWM010000009.1, read as the reverse complement.
CAGGTGATCATCGCCACCCACAGCAGCTTCGTGTTGAATAAGCTGGGCGTGGACAACGTGATCCTGTTCAGCGCGCAGGGCCAGATGAAGCTGGACCAGCTGCCGAGCGATACCCATGACTATTTCATGAAGCTGCCGGGCCACGACACGCTGCGATTGATCCTGGCCAAGCAGGCGATCCTGGTGGAAGGCCCTTCCGACGAGCTGATCGTGCAGCGCGCCTACAGCGACCACCATGGCGTGGCGCCGATGGCTCGCGGCGTAGACATCATTTCGGTCAAGTCGCTGGCATTCAAGCGCTTCTTGCAGATTGCAGATCGGCTGAAAATCCAGGCCAAGGTGATCACCGACAATGATGGCGATATCGCCGTTGTGCAGGAGCGCTATGCCGAACACATCAACGCGATCTATTACGATTCCGACGAAAGCGCCCCATCGCTGGAAGAGCAGCTGATCAAAGCCAACTCGCTGGCCGAACTCAATACCGTGCTGGGCAAGACGTTTGCCGATGAGGTGGCGCTGCTCAAGTACATGAAGGGCCATAAGACCGATACGGCCCTGGCGATCTTCAACAGCCCGCACTCGATCAGGTTCCCGGACTATGTCCAGCGCGCCATCACCTAACCGGGTCCTGCTTTCGGCGGCCGGCTCGGGCAAGACCACCTTGCTGGTCCGGCAGGCCCTGGAGCGGCCTGGGCGTCGCATCGCGATTGTCACCTACACGCTGGAGAATCTAGAAGAGATCCGGCGCTCGTTTGAGGTCCACGCCGGTGCGGTCCCCGTGCATGTCACTTTGCACAGCTGGTATGGCTTCCTGCTGTGCCAGTGCATCCGCCCGTACCAGGCAGCGCTTTGCCCTGAGCCTCGCATCGAGACCATCCTGTTCGTAGAAGGTGTCACCAATAACAGGGCCCCACGCACCCAGGTGGCGCGCCACTACTTGGCAGGCAACCGGATGTATTCGGACCGGGCGGCCGATTTCGCTGTGCGCTGCGATGAGCTCACCCAAGGTCAGGTCATGGCACGCCTGGCGGCCATGTACGACGAGCTCTACATCGACGAAGTTCAGGACCTCGCCGGCTTTGATCTGGATCTGGTCGAGCGGCTGTTGAAGAGCGGCATTGCCATCACGTTGGTGGGTGATACGCGGCAGGCGACGTATGCCACCAACTATGCTCAAAGGCACAGCCAGTATCGTGGACCCAATCTGGCAGCGCTGTTTCAGATTTGGGAGGCGGACGGCTTATGCCAGCTGGATCACCGCCTCATCAGCCTTCGCTGCGTCCAGGCCCTGTGCGATATGGCGGACACGCTCTATCCGCAGATGCCGCGAACCCAATCAGGCAATGGCGAGGTCACCGGGCACGATGGCATCTACCTCGTCGCTCCAGCGGATGTTGAAGCGTACATGCAGGAGTTTGCGCCCACCGTGCTCCGGCATGACCGGCGGCAAGCGTGCGACGGACTACCGGCCGTGAACTTTGGGCAGTGCAAGGGCCGCACCTACAGCCGGGTCCTCATCTTTCCGAACGGCCCGCTGACACAGTACCTGCGCACGGCAGATGCAGCGCGTATCACCGCCCCACCAAAGTACTACGTGGCCTTCACCCGGGCGCGGCAAAGCGTGGCCTTTGTGTATGCCGGCGCGTGCGCGTTGCCGGGTTATCAGCTCTATGCGCCCGCCAACGCAGACGCATAGAGCCACGGGCGATCACATTTTCTTCAAGGGCGCCGCTGTGGGCTGTGGTGGCACCGGACCCGGGTCGTTGAAGCACAGCATGACCTGATCGATGTCAAATTGATCGGCCAGCACGCGGGCGATCACCGCATGCACCAGGTCCAGGTCGACCGAGGGCGCAGCGACGGTGATGGTGGCCGCGATCGCACGACCGCGCTCTTTGGCGGGGACTAGGCGCAGGTCATCCACCGCTTTCACGCCGGGGTCGGTAAACATCGCCGTACGCACTTGTTCCAGCTCGGCTTCATTCATGTTGGCGGTGACTCCAGGGAATGTGATTGTCAGGCGGGATAGGTCTGAATCTTGCAATCAAAAAACACCGGCCTTGCCAGCAAGGTTGGTAGGCGGGGGACAGGCTCCGGCCGATGACGACTGTCGCCAGCGACCGCTGCAACCCTGAGCGCGCATCTTTGAGGCTCCGGTGGGCTTCGGGCGCATTGAAACCAGAAGTCGCCACCACGGACCTACCTCGGGGTATTGCTTCCGGCCGGTAGAAGACCTCCACAAACGTGATCTCGATGCGCCACCTCTCACAGAGCGAGACTGACGACGGGTGGTCCCATCCGCCCTTGCGTCATATTTGTCGCGCTCGCAGTTGTCAAGAATTAGCCTCCATGATTTGGATTGGTTGATCGGATCCTATTTCCTGCGAGGCTTGGACCGAAGCCCCGGTGGTCTGCGTTGCTTAATAGGTTGCTTCAATCTCCACCGGCTCCATTCACTAGTAGATCCTTCAGCTATGAAGGTGACCAGAACCCACTTCAGTAAGGGAGAGAACCCCACCTCAGCATCACGAAGCAGGTTGGCCCAATACCTTCCGACTAGGAAGGAGAATAGACTCATGGCAGTGACAGACGATGCGAACCACGGCCAACTGATGTCACTGACGTTCGCTTGGATGCCTTTCTTGTACATGTAAACTGCAAACACCAGAGCAGCGCACTGCATCGAGATCACAACCGCGGTCGGCGTCGCCCGGGCTCTGTGGAGGGCGGCGGCGAAGAGAGTCTCCGCAAACGAGAAGCCGATCAGCAATAGAGCTGCACTCAGCATCGCTGGACCGAACTCCGCAATTCCGGCGAGTGACAGCACGATTGGAAGGAATGCAAAGGGGAGTGGCTCCAAGCAGAGGGTTGGATAGAATTTCACGAACAGTGGCCATCTCTTTACCGCGACCAGAATGATGTCTTGCATCATCGCAACTACCAATGCAGCAGCCGCACTCGTTAGCGCAATCGACACCGGTATCCAAAACATCATCTCTTCTGATGCCGGCGCGAAGGGCACCATGGCCGCTGCGCCCCAAATCGCTGCGGCCAAGAACGCGCCAATTGGGAGTGCGGCTGGCTTCCACATGGTCATACTCTGATCAGAATACGTGGCCAAATAGTCAGGCGCTCAAGGTCTGCACTGACGGCTCTGCAGCCATGTCTACGCCTCACCGTCATAGGGCCTCCCTTCCCCGGGGGGGGGCATAGGCCTTGATGGCGGTATCAGTCGATACCCAACCCGCGGCAGCGTCTGGATCATCTTTTCCTCAAACGGACCATCAATGCTTCGCCGCAGGCTGGACATCTGTGATCGCAGAAGATCCCCGTCGGGCAGGTCGTCACCCCAGAGAGTGTGCTCAAGCTGCCGCCTGGTCACAGCGGCAGGACTTGCCCGCATCAGCGCTTCAAGGAGCTTCCTGCAAGCTGGGTACAGATGCAGTCGTTTTCCAGCCCGTGTGGCCTCCAACGTACTCAGGTCCAACGTGAGCTCTCCGATCAGCAGCCGCCTCCTTGTTACGCGTCCCTCCGTACGGGAAACCAACGCCTCTAGGCGAACTTCGAGCTCCGGGAGCTCAAAAGGCTTGGTCACATAGTCATCTGCACCGGAGCGGAAAGCGATGATTTTGTCCGAGAGCGCAACCTTTGCAGCCAACATCACAACAGGAACTGAAACACCGTGATTCAACCGCAGCCTTCTCAGAACCTCCGGGCCTTCCATGCGAGGAAGCATCCAATCAAGAATGACTGCGTCGTAACCATTGGACGCCGCAAAGTGAAGGCCGGCGATGCCGTCCCCGATGGTATCAAGCTGATGCCCTCGGGCCTCGAAGTAGGCCAGAATCTTCAAAGCGACTTCTCGATCGCGCTCAATCACTAGAATTCGCATGTCACGACTGACGGAAGCCAAGGAGCCTCAGCGCATTGAATACAACCAACAAGGTTGAACCTTCATGCACTGCCACAGCCGGTCCAATGCCAAGACCTAGGATGGTCGCAGGAACCAACAACGCTACGACGCCCAGGCTCACATACACGTTCTGACGGATCACCCGTTTCGTGCGTCGACTAAGCGCTACAGAGAATGCAACCTGTCTCAAATCCTCAGACATAAGCGCGACGTCGGCAGTCTCCAGCGCTACGTCCGAAGAGGCGGCACCCATTGCAATTCCGACGCTGGCACTAGCCATTGCGGGTGCGTCATTCACACCGTCGCCGACCATTGCCACTCGCTCCGTCTCCTTCAACTGACGTATTGCCTTCACCTTGTCGTCAGGCATGAGATTTCCCCATGCCTCGTTTAGACCCACGTCCGTTGCCACGGCTTGAGCTACAGTCTGGTGGTCGCCAGAGATCATGATCATTCGTTGGATGCCCAAGCGCCTTAGCTTGTCCAGGGCTTCACGCGCCTCTGGCCGGGGCGTATCCATAAGGCCGATGACACCTAGGTCGCGATCACCTAGGCGAACGGCCATCGTGGTTCTGCCGGCGTTACGGAGCTCCTCAATGGCAGACTCCGCACCCGCGGATAGAGCGCCAATGCCGTCGTTACCGAACATTTCTGCCTTTCCTATCCACACGTCAATGCCGTTCACCTTCGCCTGAACGCCTCTTCCAGCGAAGTTAGCGAGGTCTGTCGCTACCATGACCGGTCCATCGCCCAGGCGAGTATTACCATCTCGAACGATAGCTGCGGCCAAAGGGTGGTCACTTAAAGCCTCGACGGCGACGGCAACGTGAAGCAGTTCCTGCTCTGTCGTTCCCTGCATCACTTTGATGTCGGTAATTCGCGGCTTGCCTTCAGTGAGCGTTCCAGTCTTGTCGAACGCGATGGCACGGACCATGCCCAGCTCCTCCAGTGGTGCGCCACCCTTGATGAGTACGCCACCTCGCGCAGCTCGCGCAATTCCCGCTAGAACCGCGCTTGGAGTCGCGATTGCCAGTGCGCAAGGGCTTGCCGCTACAAGTACCGCCATCGCTCGATAGAAGCTGTCGCGGAATGGCTCATCGATCACGATCCATGAGAAAAGTAACAGCACGGCCAAGATCAGAACAGCGGGAACGAATACCCTCTCAAACTTGTCTGTGAAGCGCTGCGTTGGCGATTTCCTGGTTTCGGCTTCGCTCACCATCTTGACGACGCGGGCCAGTGCCGATTCGCCTGATCGACGCGTGACTTCAACCTCCAGGGCGCCGGAGCCATTGATAGTGCCGGCGAAAACACGTGACTCCATTACCACCGAATCAGGTCGATCCCGTGCTAGAGCAGCGTCATTGACTGCCAGCTTATCAACCGGGATGCTTTCCCCGGTGACAGGGGCTTGGTCAACGCTGCTAGCCCCTTTGATAACGAATCCGTCCGCCGGCATCCGGTCATTGGGACGTACGACCACCACATCTCCAGGTATCAACGATTCAACCTGGACTTCCACGACCTGCCCATTCCTCAGCACCCTGGCAGTTTCTGGGGCAAGCTTGGCGAGAGCTTCTATCGCACGTTTAGCCCGGCCCATCGCGTAGTGTTCAAGGGCGTGACCGAGACTGAAGAGGAACAGAAGCAAGGCGCCTTCGGCCCATGCGCCGAGCGCGGCTGCGCCTGCCGCTGCAACCAGCATCAGCGTATCGATCTCAAAGCGCTTCAGCTTGATGTTCCCGATCGCCTCGCCAAGCGTGAACCAGCCGCCAAAGACGTAGGCTGCTACGTAAAACGCTGTGGGGATCCAGGGCGTTTGGGTCAACCCAAGCTTTTCAATCGCAAATCCCACGATCAGGAGCAGGCCGCAAGCAAGTGAGAAGATCAGCTCACTATTGCCACCTAGCGTGCCCCCGTGGGAATGACCGGGGTCCTGTCGGTCCTTGTGATCGTGTCCTTCGTGCTGATCCTTCAAATCTCCCCTCGGACTCGGTGGCTCTTGCGCTACACCCAGCGCCTCAAGCTTCGCTCTCAGCTCCGCCTCGCCTGTCTTGGCTCTCTCGTACTCGATGCTTATGCCACCAGCTGGGCTGGTGGTGGCTTCAATGACGCCTGGTACGGCCTGCACTTGCGCCGCAATTGTCCTTGCCTTTCGTGCGTGAACGGCCGAACCAAGCTCCAAGAAAAGGTGGCCATACCGATCACCCAACTCAATGCCCACGGATGCCGCCACCTCTCGCACTCGCTGAAGCGAGACGATCTCGGGGTCGTAATGAATGCAGAGCGTTCCGAGAGCTTCGTCGCTACCCTCGCGAATGTGCACGCGCGATACTCCCTCCATGTCCTGAAGACCAGCGACCAGCCTCTGGACGCAGCTGTCGTCCCGAGAGACACCTGGGAGTATTACTGGCAGTTCGAGTTCTGTGGTCAGGTTCATTTGTTCCCTCCAACGTCATAAAAATGGAACGGGAAGTCCGGCAGGCAGATGCTCTGCCGGGCCCAAACACTCCATCATTCAGTGGACAGTTTCCGGTTGCCCTTTCGGGCCTGCCTTGGCCAAGCGTCCCGCAAATGTCGGCAGCACAAGAAGTGTTAGCACTGTTGCGGTCAACAGGCCGCCAATGACCACCGTGGCGAGAGGCTTCTGCACCTCAGCACCAGATCCACTCGCAATAGCCATTGGAATGAAGCCAACGATCGCCACCAGCGCGGTGGTCACCACCGCGCGAATTCGGCTGCCGGCACCGTTCATTGCAGCGATCAATGGACTGTCACCTGCATCAAGCCTCTCTCTGATGGCTTGCATGAGCACCAATCCATTCAGGGTCGCAACACCCGATACCGCGATGAATCCGACGGCGGCAGATACCGAGAACGGCATACCACGCACCAGCAACGCGAGAATTCCGCCAACCAGGGCCAGTGGGACGCAGGTGAACACCAGGCCCGCCTCCTTTGCGCTGCCCAATGCCATGAACAGCAGGCTGCCGATCAATAGGAAGACAATCGGAACAACTGTCATGAGTCGCTTTTCAGCCCGCTGCAAGTTCTCGAACTGACCTCCCCACGTCATGTGGGCGCCCGGCGGAAGCTGTACGTCCTTCACCGCCGCCTGGGCCTCTCCAACAAACCCGCCCAAGTCACGACCGCGAACATTTGCCTGCACCACCACACGACGGCTTCCATTGTTTCGACTGATCTGGTTCGGCCCCTCGCTGATCTCAATGCGTGCGACAGAGGAGAGCGGCACGATGCCCCCAGTTGGAGTTGCAATCGGCAGTGACGCGAGCTGATCGGGGTCATTGCGTGCATCGTCGCCGAGGCGCACAACAACATCGAACCGGCGGTCGCCCTCGAAGATCTTGCCTGCCGCAGCGCCGCCAATACCGGTTGAAAGCGCGTCGCTCACGTCCGCTGCCGTGAGGCCATACTGCGCAGCTGCAAGATGATCGATTGCCACATTGAGCGTGGGCAGGCCGGAAATCTGTTCAACACGGACATCCGCTGAGCCCTGGACATTCCTCAGCTTCAGCGCGACCTGATCGGCAACAGCTTGCAGTTGCTCGAAGTTGTCGCCGTAGATCATGACGGCCAGGTCCGTACGCACGCCTGAGATCAGCTCATTGAAGCGCAGCTCGATGGGCTGGCTGAATTCAAAGCTGTTGCCTATCTGCGAGGCGGCGATCTTCTCAAACCTTGCAATCAGATCCTCCTTGCTCAGGGAAGAGTCTGGCCACTCCTTTCTCGGTTTAAGTACGATCACACTGTCGGAGATGTTGGTCGGCATGGGGTCGATAGCTGCTTCTGCAGTACCGGTCCGCGAGAAGACCGTCACAACCTCTGGTTCAGCAGCAATGGCCTTCTCCAGCGCCAATTGCATAGCCAACGATTGCTCAAGCGACGTCGATGGCACACGCAACGCTTGCATAGCGAGATTTCCCTCATCAAGCGTTGGCATGAACTCTCGACCCAGCATCGTAAAGCCGACCACGCCCATCGCGAGCATCAAAATGGCGCCAGCGAACACTGCCTTGGGCCTACGAATCGCCGCTTGGATCGCCGGTTCAATACGGCCGCGCAGGACGCGGATGATGGCAGTCTCATGTTCTTCGTCTTGGTCGCTCTCGTGCCCCTCCTTGTTCGCGTGGAGCTTGGGCTCCCTGACCAACAGGGCAGCCATCGCCGGTACAAAGGTGAACGAGAAGATAAACGCGCCAACGAGGGCGAGCATGAAGGTGGCGGCCATCGGTTGGAACGTCTTGCCCTCCACACCTTCCAGCGTAAGGATCGGTGCGAACACCAACAGGATGATCACCTGGCCGAAGGCTGCAGGGCGCGCCATTTTCCTCGCCGAGTCGGCGGCCACACGCAGTCGCTCCATGGCATTGAGGGGTCGGCCGAGTTCCGCACGCCGCTTGCCAAGCATCAGCAGGGTGGACTCGATCACAATTACCGCGCCATCCACAAGGATGCCGAAGTCCAGCGCACCCAAACTCATGAGGTTGCCGCTGATGCCGAACTTGTTCATGCCGATAACAGCGAACAGGAACGACAGCGGAATGACCAATGCGGTGATGGCTGCCGCACGCAGGTTGCCCAGGAGCAGGAACAGCACAACTACGACCAGCAGGGCACCTTCGGTCAGGTTCTTGGCGACAGTCTTGACAGTGGAGTTAACCAGCACACTACGGTCCAGCACTGGCTCTGCGAAGATATCGGCGGGCAGAGATTCATTGACCTGTGCCAGGCGCTCAGCTGCAGCTTGAGCGACGGTGCGGCTGTTGCCGCCGGCGATCATCAGTGCCGTGCCCAGTACCGCCTCATGACCATTTCGGCTAGCTGCACCAAGCCGTGGGGCGCGCCCCATACCGACCTCGGCAACATCGGCCACCCGGATGACCACACCGTCCTTGGTGGCCACCGGCGACTGAGCCAAGTCGTCGGTCGTCAGGGCAAGGCCGTCTGCCCTAACGACCAGGCCTTCGCCCGCACGCTGGACGAAACCCGCGCCAGCCTGGACGTTGGAGCGTTCCAGTGCTTGGACCAGATCGGCCAGACCCAAGTTGTATGCCGCCAGTCGAGCGCTGTCGGGGTAGATGCCGTATTCCTTGACGTACCCACCCACCGTATCAACACCGGCCAGGCCGGGGCTGGAGCGCATCTGTGGTGCGATGATCCAGTCCTGGACAGTACGCAGGTACGTTGCGCGCTCCTGGGCGGTTCCAAGACGATCGCCCTCTGGTGTCAGGTAGACCTCACCCTCTTGCCAGCCAGCCTGGCCGGGCTTGGCCAGCTTCTTGGGGTCGAATGGCTTGAAGTCCACCGTCCACATGAGAACCTCGCCCAGCCCGGTTGTAACCGGGGAGAGCATGGGGGACACGCCCTCGGGCAGATCTCCGGCAGCCTCCCGCATCCGCTCTGCCACCTGCTGGCGGGCGAAATAGATGTCGGTCTGATCAGTGAAGATCGCGGTGACCTGAGAGAAGCCATTGCGTGATAGGGAGCGAGTGGTGTTCAGACCTGGGATGCCGGCCAAGGCCGTCTCCAGAGGATAGGTGACCTGGCGTTCAATCTGCTCCGGAGTAAGGGCAGGTGCGATGGTATTGATCTGAACCTGGCGGTTGGTGATATCTGGTACAGCATCGACTGGCAGCTTGCTCAGTTGGAACAAGCCAAAGCAGGCAATCGAAGCAGCCAGAAACACCACGAGCCAACGGAACTTGACCGCTGCTTCAATGATGATCTTGAACATGGTGTATGAGTTCCCTTAGTGGCCGTGCTCGGCTTCGCCCTTGGCCAGTTCGGCTTTGAGCAGGAAGGCATTGGCGCCTACGAGGCGCTCACTACCTGTCAGGCCGTTAAGGATTTCGATTCGATTACCTGCACGACGACCAGCGAGTACCGGCGTAGCCTGGAAACCACCCTGGACGGCAACGAAGACAACACTTCTGCCATCAACGCTTTGGACCGCATCCGCCGGCACACTCATACCTTCAGCGGCACTATCGGCGATGATGACGGCCGAAACGGGGGAGCCGGCCGGTGGCAACTTCTCCGAAATTGGTTTGGCGCGAATGGTCGCGGTGCCTCCCTGCTGCATCACATTCGCAGCGGCGGCAATCACCTCAGCTTCGAAGCTTCCGCCCGGGCCAGTCACTTCCAGCTTCATTCCGGGCACCGCGAGAGTGGCCAGTGCTGGCGGTGCAGTGAATACGAGTTCATTCATGTCCGGATTGGAAACCTCCGCAACAAGCGTTCCAGCTGAGACGACACCACCGGGCGTCACTTGGACGTTGCCAACCACGCCAGCGACAGGACTGGAGATTGTCACCCGGCCGGAACTGTCCGGAGATCCACTGGCCGCTACCTGTGCACGTGCAGCACTAGCGGCGGCATCAGCGGCCAAAGAGCGCGCGCGCGAGGCCTCCAGCTCCTGGCGAGCCACTACGCCCTGCTCGACAAGAGACTTGTCGCGGCCGTAGGCCAGGCGAATGGCTTCGGCCTCCGCCGCAGCGGCAGTGGCGGCGGCTTTGAAGGTCGCAGCTTCTCCACTGACAATGATCACCAGGGGCTGGTTGCTCTTGACGGCTGTACCCGGCGCAACAAGCACGCGCTCAACGCGGCCGGTGACCGTTGAGGCGATGGCAGCACGCCCCCCGATGGCCGGCTCGACGCGACCTGCAAGGCGGGTCGATGCGCCACCGCCGCGGCCGACAGCCACCACGCCGATGCCAGATGCCTTGATCTGGTCAGGCGTCAGCTTGACTACACCTTCCTCGGACTCCTCTTCGCCATGTTCGCCATCACCATCACCTTCACTGTGCGCCTCGGCGGAGCCCGGCTTTGCGTCAGCTGCGTGATCGTCGTGACCATCATCCTTTCCAGCCGGCTTTTCTGCCTCCGTACCGGTGGATTTGGCATCCTCCTGCGCCCCGCCACTGCATGAGGTCAGCGCGCCGGTCATCATCAAGGTAGCCAGCAGCGTCGCTCCGATGAGCGTCTTGTTTCCGTACTTGTTCATTTTGCCTCCACAAACGGTGCGCGCCCTTCAAGGCGGGCGAGGTCGATTTCTGCTGCCACCCGGCTAAGACGGGCATCCACAGCACTGCCACGCGCAGCGATCAGGGTTGATCGCGTGCTGCGCAGCTCCAATTGCGATATACGACCTGCCTCAAATCCGATGCGGGCCAGCCGATAGGCTTCATCTGCGGCCTGTACGCTTTCATCCGCTGCTCGTGCGCGGCTGTTGGATGCCTTGAGACTCGCTACCGCTCCCAAACGGGCCGCCTCACTGTCACGCCTCTGAGCCTCCAGAACCGCTTCGGCAGCACGTTGTTCCGCATAGGCCGCCTGGATCGCACCGCGGTTACGATCGAATAGGGGGATCGAAAGGCTGATGCCCACGTTGTAAGCTTGGTCGCCCGCTTGGCGGAAGCGCGTCTGAGCCACGGATGCACTCAGTTGTGGCAACGCACGCTTGCGCTCAACATCGATAAGGCGGCCGGAGGCGTCCGCTTCGGCTTGGGCGATACGAACGGCAAGCGGGGCGGCCTCATTGTCAATTGGGTGAGAGGGCACTCGGTCAAGCAGGCTTTCGCCGATGTCGGTCAGCGGGCTGTCCACTAAGGACACCCCGGCTAGGCGAGCAAGCGCCGCATCCCGGTAGGCCTCGGCCTCATCTAGGCTGGCCTTTGCATTGGCGACCTCGCTCCGTGCCTGCACACCGCGCAGGTTGGGCTCACGTCCCTCGCTGACCATCGCAGCTACCGCCTTGGCGTCCTGTTCAATCAAGGCCAATGCCTCGCTGGCCAACTCATATCGGCGCAGCGCAGCCTCTGCTTCGGCGTATGTCGCAGCCAGGCGACCCGCTGCGTCACTGCGCATCAGATCACCCCGCAAGCCTGCAGCCCCAGCCTCCGCACGCGCGGCGCGCACTCGGGCCCCTCGTTGACCCCAAATCTCCAGCGGCTGGGAGAGGGTGACAATGCTGTCAGCGTTTGAGAAACCTTTGTAGGGACCAGTGCCGTAGGCGTTCTCCGCTTCGATGGAGACCGTCGGATTGGGCAGTGCCCGAGCCTGTTGTACCCGCGCCTCGGCTGCCTCAGCCAGCGCGACGCCTTGGACCGTCGCAGGCATCTGGTTCAAGCGAGAAAGCAACGATTCGTAAGATGGTGCAGTTTGAGCAGCTACATGCCCGGTTGGCACCAACGCCAGCAGAACAGCGACAGCCAACCCGGTCGCTGAAAGCGACCGACCCGTCAAAATCGACATAAAAACTCCCGTAAATTATCTGAGCGAACTACCCGCAAATGCGGGGCAGAGCCAGATCAGATACGGGGGGGGCGCATGGGTCCGTCGAGTCGGAGGGCGTAGACGTCCCCGTGCTCGGTACTGTGCAGCGAAATCCGGCCATCGGCGAACAGATCGTCGTGACCGGCAGCTGGGAGGCTTGCCGTTGAATGGTGGCAATGCCCATGGCCACAGGCATCGGCACTGGACGAATCCTTGCTCTTGCTCGACTCGGAGTCTGAATCACTTTGCAAGGCGTGCACATCGCCCACGCTGACCGTCGCTTCTTGCGCGCACGCCAATGCCTCGGCCACAGGCACGACCACGAACGCCGCCAAAAGCAGCAGCATCAGGTATATACGAATAGCAGGCAGAGAGCGACGCATTGGGAAAGGTTAGCAACCTCTTTTGGACGGATACAATTACATAAAAACACTACGGTGGCTGTGCTTGAACGCACCCTAGCCCCGTTCAGGTCGGGACCCAGGGAATCAACCCACAAGGATAACGGCCCATGTGAGGGCGACATTGCAAAGAGCCACGAACACCGCAGCCGACCCCATGTCCTTCGCACGACCAGCCAGCTCATGGATTTCTGGGCCATACCGTTCGATCACTGCCTCGATAGCGGAGTTCAGCAGCTCGAATGCCAAAACGAACAGTACGCTCCCCATGAGAAGCACTCGCTCTACCCCTGAGTTGCCGAAAAAGATAGCTGTAGGTAATGCCACCGCGGCCATAACAACTTCCAACCGAAACGACGATTCATGCAGCCAAGCTGATCTCAGCCCCTGGAGAGACCAGCGAAGCGCCTCAAAGACGCGCGCAATGCTCCGCGGACGATGACCGTACATATCTGCCACTTCGATGTTTCCTTCTTTTGGGCCCAAGAGACGCTCACGGGTCTTCCAACAGCGATACTCGCCGTGGTCGGCTATAGGCTGTGACCGGCGTTGCTGGTACAGCCTGAGAACAGATTTAGGCTCTCGTCTAGCACCGTCGTCCTAACCTGCATCAGGCCAAGCACAGAATGGAAGAGGTTGTCGTGGCTGGACGGCTGCTTTGATCGGTCCCGGACACATTGAAGGTCCAGGTTGTTGCTGCTCTTCATACCATCAGACATCCACATCACCATCGGCACCTTGATCTGAGTATCAGGGGCGATAGCGTAGGGGAGCCCGTGAAGATAGACGTTCGCCTCCCCTAATGACTCGCCGTGGTCGGAGACATAGATCAGCCCGGTATCGTGACTCTTGTCCTGTTCAAGCATGCGAATTGTCTTTGCAAGGAAGTCATCTGTCGCAAGGACCGCGTTGTCATACGCATTGACGATTTCACCGCGTGTGCACTTGCCCAAGTCTGCGTTTCGGCAGTCGGGAGTAAATTTCGTCAGATCTTCCGGGTATCGCTTGAAGTAGCTGGGTCCGTGGTTCCCCAGCTGATGTAGAACGACAACGACATCACCAGGGTTGTCCTCGATCGAGTCATGCAGACCTTGCAGCATAATCTCGTCACGGCATGCTTGGTCGTCGCACAGAACATCCTTGACCGGCACGCGATAGGATTCAAATGCCAGATCAGAGCAGACGCCCTTGCATCCAGTCTGGTTGTCACGCCATAGGGTCCTGACCCCGGCACGCTCCAAAACATGCAGAAGCGACTCCGAACCTTTGATCTTGTCTCGATCGTAGTCTCGCCTCCCGTACGCAGAGAACATACAGGGCACCGACACTTCGGTGTTTGACCCGCAGGCGGTCACGTCTGAGAAATTGACGACGTCCAACGCTGCCAACTGTGGCGTTGTCTGTCTGCCGTATCCATTCAAACCCCAGTTCTGCGCACGAACCGTCTCACCTACAACGATGACCAAGAAGTGGGGCTTCGCGCCTGGCGGATGAGGCGTCATCATGGCATCGGGGCCAACCACTTGGATCGGACCGCGCTCCGCACGGGTGTCTTCTCGCACAACCTTCGCAATGGAAGCGATGTAGTTTCCAGGGTTTGCAAGGTATCTGACTTGCTTGTGATTGCGTATGAGTGATGAGAGGTCGTCGAATGACGCAATTGCCGCGCCAACGATTACAACAACCGCCATGCCAAGTAGAAGCACTCTTGCAAGTATCGCCCGCGTCACATTGGAAGAACGTTGGAGCCTTACCATGCATACCGCGATAGCTGGCACGACGCCTTTAATTAGTACCGCAAGAAAGAAGCCCCAGGTCAGCAACTCTCCGGCTTCAGCGCCGTCGGTCTTCAGCACATTTCGTACCATGCTGGCGTCGAAGTAGACGCTGTAATTGTCTGAATAGTAGGCAGCAGTAGCGGACACGACGAGAAGCAATGCAAGAACCGGCTTCACCGTCCATCGAACGCATAGCAATCCGAGAATGAGCACATTCAAGGCAGTGAGGATCGCTCCCGTAGAGATAACAAGTAGCGCACGAGCTGCTCCGTCCGCACCACTCTTCGCAATTACTTCTGCGAAGAACGCGCTGTTGAGAAAGAACGTGAAGTACATCGCCACGATGATAATCAACGTGTTGACGCCCAGCTGCGGGCCGCAGATGGGCTTGCCAAGACGGCCCAGTGGATCTGAGCCTAGGCCCCCGCGCGAACTGCCTCGGTTGAATTCTGTTTTCACGTAATGCATTGGTGATTCCTTTTTATTGACCACCGCGCGCGCCCCTAGCGCACACGGCCGCCATTGCGCGTTCCTAGATGGAAAGCCATCCACACATATGCAACGCCTGACACCAGCGAAGGGGCCAGGACCGCGGTCCGCAGGTTTTGGGTCAGTGACAGCAGTGCAGCCGAGATCCACATGAAGAGACGCTTGTCTGGGTGCAGCTCCGCTCCCCGACGCGGGAACAGCGAGCTTCCGGTTGCCACCATTTGGGTGGCAACCAAGGCAAATCTCGGTTCGTCGACAGGCCCAAAATCGCGCACACCAAGAGATGCGCCGATGGCAAGCACGGAGGTTGCCATCAGTAGTGCCGCTCGATCGCGTGCAGTTCGGAGATTGGTAGATGTTGAGAAGGGCATTCAGGTCGCCTTCTTCAAGGCGGCGCAGTACTGGCCGGCGACTGCACGTGCAGCCACGCGTCGGCCGAGCGCACGGAGCGCCCAGCAACAAGATGTGTTCATGGAAAGACCTACACAAAGGTGATCGCAGAAGGACTGACAGGCGCGTTGCGCCTGTTATGCGATCAAAGCCTGGGAGGTCTAATCAGCGTGTCCGGGATGTGGGACGTCATGGGCTGTTCGTAGAACGTGTGCCCGCCTTCATTTCCTGCGGCTTCGGCACTGGTGAAACCGTTGGACGCCACAAAAGTGCTGCTGTGGTGGCAGTGACCGTGACCACAAGCGGCATGCGCCTTATCGGGGTGGCCATCGCCTGGCCCTGCCACTTCCTGGTGTGACTGCTCCTCAGAGAAGCAGACCGAAGCATCAACGACAGGCACGATGATCATCACTGCGAGCAGCAGTGCCAGAGCGTAGCGCTTGGCATGGATGACAATGGAAGGCACGTGTGGCTAGGACTGATACATTTGAGGCCGGAAAGATACCTTGGGTCCCGCTCATCAGCAAGCTGACGCTTATTCATCAATCTCGCGGGCTCGAGTGGCCTCTGCGAGTCAGGTGGCCAGGCAAAAGCTGGCGCGGGAAATTGACGGAATCCGGCATCCGAAGAACAGAAAGTTAACGTTTTGCCTGAGCTTCCGCACGGTCACGCAGATTGAGCTGCGACGGATTAGGTCGGGGGCCAGCTGCGCCACGTGACAGTGCCGGGTTCAAGCGCAGCCGCCAGAGTCCGAGCTCAGTCGGCCAAGCCTGGTCATGCAGCCGTCTTGCGCGCGTCGGCACCTGCCCGGCGGGCATCACCTAAAATCTCGAAGGCTTCCTTGATCACATACAGGCCGATCAGGGCGCCGATCACGAAATCCGGGTACGGGCTGGCCAGCCACCACACCAACAGACCGGCCAGGATCACCCCAACATTGGCGACCACATCGGCCCGCGTGAACAGCCACGTCGCTCGCAGATGCACTTCGCCGGACTTTAGCGGTGCCAGCATGCGCAGCACCGCCATATTGACCGCCAGCGACAGCAGGGCGGTGCCAATCATCCAGCCGCTGACCGGCTCGGCGCCGTACATCACCCGGCGGCCCACCTCAACCAACACGCCCACACCCAGCACAAGCAGCACGCTGCCGCTGACCCAAGCGGCATTGGCCTTGAAGCGCGCCGTGCGCCCGATAGCGACCAGGCCAATGGCATAGGCGGTGGCATCGGACAGCATGTCCAGAGCGTCGGCCAGCAGGCCAGTGGAATGGGCAATCCAGCCGGCGATGCCGCCGATCACGGCCATCGCCGCGTTCAACGCTAGGGCGGGGACTGGGCAGCGTCGTCAAGACGGGTGCGCAGGCAGCTGGGCGAGGCGCTGCGTCCCGAGCCTCCGCTGCCGGGCAACGCATGGCCGCTCCCTTCCGCGCAGGCTGGAATGGGGATGCGGGAGCGTCAGGTGGCCCCGCCCCGGCAAGTGCCACTGCGGCCCAGGCACCGGAACAACCTGCCTGGGCCAAGCGGCTGCACCGCCGCCAACAAATCACCCATGCCGCGACCACCACCGCCCACGCGCTGCGCGGTGGCGATGGCGGCGGCTCTGGCCAAGGGCCGAGCCTGCGCGGCTCCGACGACTGAAGCGATTCATAAGGAGAGCTGACCATGCGATTCAAGAAACCGCAGGTGCGCTATGCCGACACGCCGCAGCCTGCCACGCCGTACCAAGCTGCCGGCCAAGTGTGGGACGACCGCATCGGCTCGCCGCGCGTGCAGGCGAAGAACTGGCGGCTGATGGCCTTCGGCTGCCTGACGCTCGCGCTGTTGATGGCCGGCGGCCTGGTGTGGCGTTCGGCGCAGTCCATCGTGACACCCTACGTCGTGGAGGTGGACAACGCCGGCCAGGTGCGCGCGGTCGGCGAAGCCGCCACGCCGTACCGGCCCAGCGATGCACAGACTGCGTACCACCTGGGCCGCTTCATCGGTCTGGTGCGCTCGTTGTCAATCGACCCCATCGTTGTCCGCCAGAACTGGCTCGATGCCTACGACTACACGACCGACAAAGGCGCGGCCGTCCTCAACGACTACGCGCGCGTGAGCGACCCGTTCGCACGCATTGGCAAGGAGTCGGTGACGGTGCAGATCACCAGCGTGACTCGCGCCAGCGACACGTCTTTCAACGTGCGCTGGACGGAGCAGCGCTTCGTCAACGGCGCTGCCGCAGGGACTGAACGCTGGAACGCCGTGATTTCCATCGTGCAGCAGACCCCGCGCACCGAGCAGCGCCTGCGCAAGAACCCCTTGGGCATCTACGTCAACGGCCTGTCCTGGGCGCGTGAACTGGATTCTTCCGAAGGAGCCAAACCATGAAATCGTCTTTCCGTATTTATGTTTCCGTGCTGGCGCTTGCGGCCCTGGCGGGCTGCGCCACACAGGGCAAGCCGCCGCCGACCATCTCGCTCGATGAGCCCGTGCAGGCCCAGCCGCTGCCGGAGCCGCCCAAGCCGGTGGAGATGGTGGCCGTGCCCGAGGTGCTGCCGATGCCAACGCAGTTGAAGCCATTGCCCGAGTCCGAGGCTGCCAAGCCCGCGCCGGAGCCGGCGGACGAGACCGTGCGCGTGTCTCGGGCCAACGCCGAGGCACGCATCGCGCCCACGCGCGAGGGCTACGTCAATGCGATTCAGGTGTGGCCCTATACCGATGGTGCGCTGTATCAGGTCTATGCGGCCGTGGGTCGCGTGACCGTAATCGCGCTCCAGCCGGGTGAGGAGCTGGTGACGGTCGCCGCCGGCGATACCGTGCGTTGGATCGTGGGCGACACATCGAGCGGCAGCGGTGATGCGTTGCGCGTGAACGTAATGGTCAAGCCGATTCGCTCGGGGTTGAAGACCAATCTGGTCATCACGACCAGCCGACGCACCTACCTGATCGAGTTGACCTCGACCGAGAAGACGTGGATGGCGTCGGTGTCCTGGGAGTACCCGAAGGACAAGATGCTGGCCTTGCAGCGCCAGGCGCAGGCGGCCAGTGCCGCCGCGCCGGTCGATAGCGGGCTGTCGCTGGAGAAGATCCGTTTCCGCTACACCGTCTCGGGTAGCAATCCGCCGTGGAAGCCACTGCGCGCTTTCGATGACGGCGAGAAGGTCTATATCCAGTTCCCGCCTGATATCGCGCAAGGCGAGCTGCCGCCGCTGTTCGTCATTGGGCCACAAGGTGATGGGCAACTGGTGAACTACCGCTTCCGCTCGCCGTACTACATCGTGGATCGGCTGTTCGGCGCGGCCGAACTGCGCCTGGGTGGTGACAAGGGCGACGTGGTACGGATCGAGCGCACGGACGGCGTTGCGCGGAGGAATTGACCATGAGCCAAGACGACACTACCGACCTCGCCACGCCGCAGGCGGGCAAGGTTGCGCCCGAGGCGGTGCCGCTGCGCGCCCAGCCACGCCCCGTCATGCGCCTGAACCGGCGCGTGCTGGCCGTCCTCGTTGGCGGCCTGTCGGTCGCCGTGCTCGGGGCCACGATCTGGTCATTGCAACCGCAGCGGCGCGGGGCCAATGAACAGACCGAGCTTTACAACGTCGATCGTGTGTCGAAGTCCGAAGGGTTGGATGGCCTGCCTTCGGACTACTCGAAGCTACCGCCAAAAGTGCCGGAATTAGGGCCGCCGTTACCAGGCGACCTTGGCCCTGCCATCGTCGCTTCGCAGCAGCCGGTGACGCCGGCCTATGCGCCGCCAGGCCATGATCCCGAGGATGCCTTGCGCAAGGAGGCGGACGCGGCGGCGGCCTCGTCGGTGTTCTTCCGCTCGGGCGGCCAAGGTCAGACCGCCGCCACGGTCGCGCAGGCAGCGCCGGGTGCTGCAAGCACGCTCGCGGCCTTCGATCCTCTCGCTGCCGGGCCTGCCTCGACGGCGGCCCAGCCCGCCGACCCGACCGCCGTGCAGAACCGGCAAGACCAGAAAGAGGCGTTCCTGAAAGCCGGTTCTACGGAAACCCGCAATTCCGGCAATCTGGCGCTGCCGGCGTCGCCCTATCAGGTGATGGCTGGAACCGTGATCGCGGGCGCGCTGGTGACAGGCATCAAGTCGGACTTGCCGGGCGACGTGATCGCCACGGTGACAGAGCCGGTCTTTGACACAGCCACGGGCAAGTTCCTGCTGATTCCGCAGGGGGCGCGCATCCTTGGGCGCTACAACAGCCAGGTCAGCTACGGGCAGAGCCGCGTGCAAGTAGTGTGGAACCGGATCATCTTGCCCGACACGTCTTCGCTGACGCTCGACAACCTAGTGGGCACCGATCCGGCCGGCTACGCCGGCCTGGAGGATGACGTGAACTGGCACTGGAATCGCATCGTCGCGGGCGCGGTGCTGACGACGCTGCTGGGTGTGGGCGCCGAGCTGGCCGCGCC
This sequence comes from Stenotrophomonas sp. STEN033, assembly GCF_056856655.1. Classification (NCBI taxonomy): domain Bacteria; kingdom Pseudomonadati; phylum Pseudomonadota; class Gammaproteobacteria; order Lysobacterales; family Lysobacteraceae; genus Stenotrophomonas; species Stenotrophomonas sp. STEN033. The sequence goes on along the minus strand of NZ_JBXFWM010000009.1, from coordinate 31,823 downwards.
GGAGAACCGGCAGGACGGCAACCGCATCGTCATCGCGGGGCGCGACAGCGCCCAGGACAGCATCAATCAAGTTGGGCAGGAAATCACCCGGCGCAACATGAATATCCAGCCGACGCTGACCGCCCGGCCGGGCTTGCCGGTGCGCATCATCGTCAACCGCGATTTGGTGTTCCGACCTTATCAGCCGATGTTCTTCCAACGGGGGGCGATGCAATGAGCACAACCAAGAAGCTGCGGCTCGGGCCGCTGCCCAAGACCGAGAGCATCAAGCTGACCTTCGCCTGCCCGGCTAGCCTGAAAGCCGACCTCGACCGCTACGCCTCGCTGCACGCGCAGGCGTATGGCGAGACGGTCGATGCCATGACGCTGATCCCGCACATGCTGGAGGCGTTTATCGCTGGGGATCGAGGATTCCGGCGGGGCAGGGGAGATGACACCCGACCTTCTTCCCGCACGGCTATGCCGAAAGGGTGATTATTTGGATAAGATTACATTGTCGTATCCAGTCTACGATTGGTTCCTCCATATCAAATTGACGATCGATTGGAAAAGATGTATATATCGTAGCATGGCTACGACTAATTCAAGCAAGCTAAATGTGCTCTACACCCGGTTGGCGCCGGGAACGCCGCTGACCTCGGAGGATTTGGCGACGCTGGGCATCTCTGCCGACTTGGCTGTTCACTACGTCCGGGCAGGGTGGCTTACGCGCTTGGCGCGTGGGGTGTTCTGCCGTCCGAACGATCCCCCGGCGCTCCATCCCAGTCTGCTGCTGTTGCAGCGCCAATTCGAGGGGCTGCACGTCGGCGGCAAGTCGGCGCTGGACTGGTATGGCGTGCGCCAGTACGTGTCGCAGCAGCCGGTGCTGCATCTGTATGGTTGGAAGGCCGCACGTCTGCCGGAATGGTTCACCGAACGCTTCCCGGCCGAATACCACCGCAAACGGCTGTTCGACGAGCAGCCGGCCGCCTTGCTGCACGTCGGCCAGTTCGAGCAGCGCAGCGGGGCACCGCAGGTGTCGGCACCGGAGCGCGCCTTGCTGGAACTGTTGAGTGAGGTCGGCGTGCGCCAGCCTTTGCAGGAAGCCCGTGAACTGGTGGAGAGCGCCTATAGCCTGCGCGCGGATGTGCTGCGCGAGCTGTTGCAACGCTGCACGAACGTCAAGACCGTGCGGCTGTGCCTGCAACTCGGCCGCGAGGCGTCGCTGCCTTGGGCGGCCAAGCTCGACCCGGCCACACTGCCGACCGGCAGCGACCGGCCCTGGGTGTCCCGCTCGGCCGATGGCCTGCTGGTGCTCAAGCCATGAACCAGACCTATCTCGATACCGCGCGGCTACTGACGCAGGTGGCGCCATTGGTGTTCGCGGACGACACCTTTGCATTGAAGGGCGGTACGGCGATCAATCTGTTCGTGCGTGAGATGCCGCGCTTGTCGGTGGATTTGGATTTGGTCTTTCCCGACCACACCTTGCCGCGCGACGAGGCACTGGCGCGCATCAACGAGGCGATCCGGCGAGCTGCCGAGCGGTTGAAGAAGCGGGGATTCCAGACACACGCGCCAGCGGCGGCGGCAGGGGAGACCAAGCTGCTGGTGCGTCGCGGCTCGACTCAGGTCAAGGTCGAAGTCAACTTCGTCATGCGCGGCACGGTGCATCAGGTGCACCGCGCTTCGCTGACGCCGATGGCCCGTGACGTGTTGATGGCTGATCTGGAGATTCCGGTGGTGTCGCTGGAAGATGTGTACGGCGGCAAGCTGGTGGCGGCGCTCGATCGGCAGCACCCGCGTGACCTGTTCGACGTGATGCAGCTCTTTGCGCACGAGGGCATCACGCCCGGTATCCGGCGCGCCTTCGTGGTCTATCTGGCCAGCAGCAATCGGCCGATCCATGAAGTGTTGTTCACGCCGCTGCGGGACATCCGGCACGACTACGAGCACAACTTCCAGGGCATGACGACCGAGCCGGTGTCGCTCGATGCGCTGCTCGCCGTGCGCGAGCGCATGGTGCGCGAAATCCAGCAGGGTTTGGATAGCGATGAGCGGCGCTTTCTGATGTCGCTGGCCGCTGGCACGCCGGAGTGGTCATTGCTGGACATCGCACACCTCGAACAACTGCCGGGCATCCGCTGGAAGCTGCACAACCTGGCGCAGTTGCAGAAGACCGATGCGAAGAAGTTTGCCGAGCAGGCCGACTTGCTCGCCACGCGACTTGCTGCGGTATCCTAAGCGCTGATTGATGATGAGCCGATGCCGCGTAAACCCGCACCAGCAAAGGACCTGTTTTTCTGACGGTAAAAGCGACGGTAACGGCCTATGTCGATCAAAGCAAATCCCTTTAACCACGCGGACTTGCGTGAGCTGTTGATGATCGAGTGGGAATGATGCAGCGCTGAGGTGTCAGCGTAGAACAGGCGAGGGCGTTGATGCAGATCGACGCCCTTGCTGTTTCCAGGTAGGTATCAGCGGAACGTAACGTTGACGGTTGCCGTTGCCGAGAATGGCCCGAGTTTGGCGTTGTCGCCTATCCAGATCAACGAGGCGAGGAAATCGTAGTTCATCAAGGCGTTGTTGACGGGCCCCAGTGGCATCGACTGCTTGAACTGGATGAAGCGTCCCGGCATATCCGCCCGGGATATCGCAATGCCGAATCCACCATTCAGTTTGGGCAGGATCAGGCTGCCGTCCTTGACGCTGTTGAGCGTGCTGATCGATGCAACCAGCATCTGATTGCTGCATTCGTTGCCGGACCCGGGTTGGGTCATGTCGACCTGGATCTGGAAAGGAACCTGTGCCTGGATGGCGCCATTGTTGATGTCCGCAACCGGGATGCGGCCGAAGTTCACGGTGTTTCCCGCGTTTCCAATCACGGAGATGGTTGGATTGCAGGCAATGAAGTGGATCTGCCCAAGCCCGGAGATGCCGGCGCGGAAATTTGAGTTTGGCGAGGTGTTCAAGCCGCCCTCACCATCGACCTGGAAAAGATCGTAGACGCCGTGGTTATTGATGTGTCCGCTCGGAGGCGGTGGGCTGCCGGTTGCCTTGATGTAGACGGAAAAGGTGACATTGAGCATCAATGACGTGGCGCATTTCTTTGCCTTGGAATGGTTCCAGTACATCTTGCAGTTCTGGCGGTTCGCCGGTGGCGTGGTGCCTTTGCCCACCCGCATTCTCGGGTTGCCTCCGTCGATCTTGTGGTCCACGTGTTTGATGGTCACGCCAACCTCGATGGAAGGGTGGATTCGGGCAACCGTCCTGTCCGGGTCCCAGTAGAAGAATGCATCCTCACCTTGCGGTGCACCCTGTGCGTCCACGCAACGGAAACCTACGGTGTAATCCTCCGATCGCCACAGCAGTCGGCCGCGGACGGCGTCGCCCTTTGAAATGGTGATCTCATCAAGCAAGGGGATGACCTGGTTGACCGATTCGGTCATGGCGTCCTTGCAGGACAGTGCCCAGGCGAGGTTGGGCAGCGCAGGCAGGAGCAATAGTGCCGTCAGTGCGCGGAACAGGAAATTCTTCATCGTCAGTCTTTGATTGATTGGCCTGGAGGAAGGCAGTGCAGTTCAATGTGGCGGTAGCCGGGCAGCGTTCTGTCAGCTTCCAGGGTTTGCGCAGGGCCTAGCTGCATCTCGCAGCGCTGGTCAGGTTTGACGCCCCAGCGGACGGAGAGGCGTTCGCCTGGGTGCACGCCACTGACGAAGATCTCGCCGTTGGGGCCGGCGATGCCACGGCCAAGTCCATCATTGCCGAATACCGTCGCTCCCAAGGGAACGCGGATGTCCTCGATCAGGATGGGGTGGACCATCACGCTGAGGCCGCGCCGCGTTTCAAAGTCAACGCGCGCCAGCGCACCACGGGTCGGGACGATGTTCCTGGAGATCCTGCTGGCATCGATATCGGCACCGAGATCATCGGTGCGCAGGGCGACATGATTCAGGCGATAGGCGCTGATGCCGCTGACCAGGCCGTAGCCGCGGCGGTCGAGGCGGACCCCGGATTGGTTCTCCAGACCAAGCCCTGCGCCGTCGCGTGCGTGTACCAGCACGTTGGTCCGGTGCAGTGATTGCGCAAACGTCAGGCCGTCGCGGTGCAGTACCCAGCCGCCGCGCAGCCCCCAATTGATCTGCGAATAGGCCGATGCATGGGTGGCGCCGATGGTGGCGACTCCCTTGCTGCCGGCGTAGCGCAGGTTGGCCGAACCAACATTGCCGGCGTCGGTTTTGCCAACGCTGACGCCGTAACTCAGGCGATCACGGTCCAGCAAGGTGCCATTGATGCCGGATTGATAGCTGGCACCGCCATAACGGGAATGGCTGTAGGAGGCAGAACCACTGGTGCGGCGCGGCCCCAGCCTATCCAGCGGAAGCGACAAGGTCAGGCCGAAAGAGCGGTCGGCGTGACGATAGCGGCCCTGACTATGACGGAAGAAGGTGCCGAAATTGACTGCGCCAATTTGCCCGTTCAGGCCCAACTGCAGTTCGCGCTCACGCGTGTTGGTTCCCCAGTAGTTCTGGTTGTTGTAGCTGGCGCTGAGTGAGTAGGTATCGGAGATGCGTTGGTTCAACGCGATCTCAAGGCGGTTGCGCTTGTTGTGGAAGCGCTGGCTACGGATCGGGTGTTGCTGGGGTTGCTGCCATGCAGTGGGAAAATCCGAAGCGGCTACCGGGTCCTCGTAACTGGTTTCATAGTAGCCATGCTGCCACTGCGCATGTTCCGCCGAGGCATCGCTGAAGTCGTAATAGCCGGAGGTGGAATAGCGATGACCCACCAGGCGAAACTCGGTACCGTGCGTATTCAAGGATTTTGAATACAGGAACCGGACGCTCTGGCCGCTGCTGGTCCCGCCTTGCGCCAGGCGGGTGCGGGCATGGCTTATGTCGATGGATGCCGATCCAAGCCGGCCAAGGCTTTGTGCCGCGCCCAGGGCTACAGCGCTGTATTGTTCCGATAACAGCAGGCCTGCATACGGGGTGATGTCCGAGGCCAGGCCCTTGGCGGCACTCGCCTGCACAAAGCGCGGCCGGTAGTGCTCGTAGCCATTGCGGAGCTCGCCTGCGCTGAGTTCGTAATGGAACAGGCCGGGCCGGAGCATTGTCTCCACGGCAGAAAACGATTGCTTGTAACGTTGTCGCGAGCCGTCGGCCTCGATGATCGAGACATCCAGTTCGCCGCTGAGGCGGTTTGGGACGATGTCGTCGATCTGGAAGGCCCCGGGGGCGACGTTCAACGCGTGGATGAGACGCCCGTCCTGGCGTACCTCGACGCGCGCGGCGCTGGCGGCTACGCCGCGTACAACCGGCGCGTAGCTGCGCTGGCTGTAGGGGAGCATCTCGTCGTCGTTGGAAATCTGCGCACCGCGAAAGCGGATGCTGTCGAATACACCATACGCGGTGTAGGTATCACCCAGCACCAACCGGCTGTGCGAGGAACCCAGGTCGGTTTCGGCAAGAAAGCCCTGGCTCCTCCAGCGGGTGGTCTTGTTTCCATTGCTGCGGTTGGCGCTGGCGGTATGGCGGAACCGCCACATGCCGGCGTTGAGCGTGCTGTTTACCGAAGCAAAGAAGTAGTTGTCACGACCTTGCTGCCGTTGTTTGTTGTGCGCGCCGCTCAGCGCATAGTCGATCAGCAAGGCATTGATGCCCTGGTCGCGCAATGCACGAGGGATGTGGCCGCGGGGCAGATTGATCAGATTCACCTGCGGTATGCGCAGATCAAGGCGCTGCTGGTTGCCGTTGTAGCTGAGCCCTGCATCCACGATGCGGGTTGCCAGTGGTTGGCAGGCATCCGCCGCTGCATCGGCGTGTGCAAGATCCACCCCCCAGCGGGTGAGCTGGGCATGGCTGAGGCAGGGCTCGGCCTGACCGGTCGCGGCCATCGTGAAAGTGACATCTTCACGTGCCACTTCATTGCCGTTGAGGTAGACCGCGAACGGGTAGGTGCCGGGGAGGATTGCACCCGGACTGGACAGCGCGGCGACATCGCGTTGATCGGTGTTGCCGCGCAGGAAGTCCAGATTGAACTGTGGGGAAGCAAGCGCGCCGCCAATTCCCAGCGCATTGAAGGCGACAGCCAAGGGTGCCAGGCGCGGGACGCGGCGGGCGCGCCGCTTCGTATCAGGGATGGGGCCGAGCATGATGGAAATCGCGAAGTGGATCGGAGAGCGGTTCAGCGCTGGATGGCGACATCGGTGACATCGGTGATGCCGCCGTAGTCGTTGATGTAGCCAAAGCGGAGCATCTGCGCGTCGGCCAGCTTGAGCTTTGACAGGGGCACCGACTGCGTTTGGCCCGGAGCGATCATGTCCAGGTCGATTTCACTGCCAATGCCGGCAGTGCTCAGCCCTTGCAGATGCGCGAAAGTGATATGCAGCGGACTATCGTTGCGAACCTGCAGTTGCTGGCCATCAATGCGCCACTGCAGCTCGCGGCTGGCCTGGTCCAGCGTGGTATCCAGGTCGGCCGGTCGGTAGAACAGCTTGATGCGGGTGCGGATGGCCACCTGCAGGACGTTCTCCGTGTCCGCGCTCGGCGGAATCTCCTGGACATTGATCCATAGCAGGGATTCCCGGTCCTCGGGCAAACCGGTTCCTGCGTAGATCATACGGACGACGGCTTGTTCGCCAGCGGCCAACTGCATCAGCGGCGGCGTGATCACCATCGGCAGGTCTCGCATGGGCAGGGTGTCCTCGCCCTGATCCAGCCATGTTTGGACCAGATAGGGCAATGCACTCTTGTTGGCCAGCGTGACGGCAGCGGAGGCTGACTTAGCGTCATAGATGACGCGGGTGGCCTGCACCTGCACTGCCGCATGGACGGCCGCGGGAAAGGAAAGGATGAAAAGCAGGGGCAACAAGAAGGACCATCGCGCTGGCGGAAGGCCGCGGGCGGGCAGTGAAGTCATTGGGGTTTCGATAGCGGGTGGGTGCAGGTGATCACGGCGTTAGCCGAATGCAGGGCCGACAACGCTGGGTGCGTCATCAGCCCTGCGGCATGGATCAGCGGTACTCGATCGAGAAGGTCGAGTTGGCGTCAGCGACGCCGGCGCGAACTTCCTTTTCGTAGGACTTGTAGCGTGCCTTCAGGTTGACGGTGGCCTTGCCATCAGCGTTGACGGTTACCAGGGCCGGATCAGCCAGTTCCTGGTTGATCGGGAACACCTTGTCCTGGTTGTCGAGGATCTCGATGCCGACGCCTCCGGCCTTGCTCACCGACAGCAGCTCCGGATGGCCGGTTGGCGTGGTGCCGTCAAAGCGAAGCGTGTAGGTGCCTGCTTTGCAGTTCTCCATGGTGATATCAAAGCTCTTGGGCGCGGAGACGTCGCCGGCTTCCTTGAACAAGGTGGTCGGGAAGGTGCCGATCGTGACCGTCTGGTTTGCGCTTGCGGTGCTGACGTCACAGGTGGACTGGACGATCTCGCCCTTGAAGGTGACCGTGCCCGATGCGGCCTGTGCAGCCGGAGCGAGCAGGCCGGAAAGTGCCAGGGACAGTGCGGTGGCTTTGAAGAGGGAGGGAAGGGTGGAGATCATCTGGGTTTCCTATTCATTTGGGGGATGTATGCCGACACTTCTCGTAGCCAAGCGTTGGCGTGTGGACGAACCGCTGCGATGCCCGCAGAGCGTCAGGACACTGCTCCGGTCGAGGTTGCGGCTGATAGCCATGCGGTTCTGCCAGGAGCCGCACTTCAATGTCGCAGGCGGTGGTTGGGTCATGCTGTTTGCGGCATGACGGTTGGGGAGACCCGCTCCAGGTATGGCAAGCGAGCGCGTTGGTGAAGCCGCTGTTTCTGAAGCTGCGCAATGCGTCGCGGAGAACTGGGAGCCCATGAGCGTCACTGTGCGACAGGCGCTTCACCCTCCGTGGTGCAGGTCGTGCGTGAGCTGCATGTGGAAGGTGATACCTGCACTGTTGGATTTCCGACACCCTCGCGTTGCGCTGTTGGCCGCCAGCCGAATGCATCGGCGATGCCAGGGTGCCAGCGGGTTGCACGTGAACCGCGATTGCCGACGAGGGGGTAATGGGTCGCCGGTTGCGCTTCCGGGCACGTTGCCTGTTTGTTTTCCGTGTGGCCTTGCAGCTTCGAATCAGGTTGGGAAGATTAGGACGGCCAATTGGATTTGGCTGTAGGTATTTCCCAGCGCATCCGCGGCGAAAAGTGTGTGGCGCAGTTGGGAATTAGTGTTGGTCGTGGATGATCTACATCGGCTTGTTTGCCACTCTTCGCGCACATTGCTGGCACGCAGGCCTATGGCTGCGGTAGCTCCCCACGATGCCCGGTTGGTTGCACGCGCGCCTTTCCGCCGGATCCAATCTTCGTTGGATACCGTACGACCGCATTGGTAGGCAGGCCTTGTAGGCACACCAACCTATTCATACTTTGCTGGGAAGGGGAGGGAGTCACGAATGATTGCACCGCAATCTTTTCCGGATTTGCTGCTGACATGAGCAGCGTGGACACCGTTCTGCACGTATGAAAGTGTGAAATCGATGTAATGGGAATTTGTCGATCGCGTGGGTAAACAGCGATGACGGGTAATACGGAAACGAACACAGGCATCACGCCAGCGATACTGCAAAAGGCCATGTAGTGGTCAGATGCCCCCGGCTACGCAATATGTGTGACTGCCAGACGGCAGGCACGGGACGTGTGAGTGAATGTCGAAACGTGAACGCCGAACGCCGGTGTCGTCCGCAGGCGCGGACTCGGGGCGGATGGGGGTTTACCTACAGCCTGTCACGCAGCTGAAATCGTTTTCCCGCGTGGCGATCACGACACCTTCTTCACTCCTGAAGCGTTCGTGGTGCTGCATGATGAGCGCGCTGCCTGGGGCCAGGCCGGCAGTGCATCAGGGGGAAGTGCAATGCTTTGGGACGAGAGTGCTCAACCGTCTCCAGGGAGGGGTCGATTGGCGGATCTATATGTGCAGTTGCAGGCAGTGCTGGACGCGCTGCCGCAGATGGCTGCGATGATCCACGATGGCGTGCCCGTGCAGGCCAATCTGCGATGGCGCCAGTTCTTTGGCGATGATGCCGCTTTGGGCAGTTCACGCGAATGGCTGGCACGTGTCCACGTGGGAGAGCGTGGTCAGGCGATCGGTGCGTGGCGAGAGTTCCTGCAGCATGGGCACGCACCAGCGTTCGAGTGTCGTTTGCAGGATGAGTTTGGTGCCGAGCATTGGTTCGAGGTGCGCCTGGGCAGCCCCGGCGCGGAGGTGCCATTGCAGGCAGTGACCATGACCGATGTCAGTGCCAGGCGAAGTCTTCGCCACGCGCTGGAGGAGAGCCTGGACCTGCAGGATCGCATGCTCGATGCAAGCCTGGATTGCATCGCGGTGATAAACATCGATGGCTCGGTGCGTCACATGAATCGTTCCGGCTGCCTGGTGGCCGGTTTGCTGCTGGGTGAGCGAACCTTCGGCATGCAATGGACGGACTTGCTGCCCGCTGCGTTTCAAAAAAAGGGGCAACGTGCGCTTTCGATGGCGGGCAGCGGACGACCTGCGCGTTTTGCCGGACAGACCGGCGCCGAAGGTGCGCAGCCACAGTTCTGGGACAATATTCTCACGCCAATGTTCGATGGGAATGGAGGCGTGAACGGCGTCCTGTGCGTGTCGCGTGATGTCAGCCGACAACAGCAGGCGGAACAACGTCTGCGTATTGCCTGTGAGATTGATGAGCTCACCGGCCTGCCAAACCGGCGTTCGTTCAACCGCAGGCTGCGAAACAGTCTGCAGCGCCAGCGTGGGCGCAGCGGAACGCTGGGCCTGATGATCATCGACCTTGATCATTTCAAACACGTCAATGACACGCTTGGGCACCCCGCGGGTGACCATCTGTTGCGTGTGCTGGCCAAGCGGGTGGCGGCGCAGGTAAGCGGGACGACTACGGTGGCGCGACTGGGGGGGGATGAATTCGCCGTGGTGCTTGAGGATGTTGCCGGCGAAGCCGAACTGCTGCAGATCGCAGGATGCATCAGCTTGTTGGCGGAAAGTTCAGTCACCTACGCGGGGCAGGTGATCAGTACCGGAATGAGCATCGGTTGCGCGCTGTATCCACGTGACGCGCAGGAACCGGCGGAATTGCTCAAGGCCGCCGATACAGCCTTGAATGACCTCAAGGCCAATGGGCGCGGCGGGGTACGCCTGTACAGCCGGCGATTGATGGCCATCGCCGAGCTTGCGGCGAATCAGCGGTTGAAGGCGCGCCAACTGGTTCGTGATGGTGGCGTGGTGCCGCACTACCAGCCGAAAGTGAACCTGCAGGATGGCCACGTGGTGGGGTACGAGGCTCTGCTGCGCTGGCCCAGTGCCGAAGACAACGCAATGGGAAAAGCCTGCCTGCTCGACGAGGCCTTTCGCGATTACGAGCTGGCCTCGCGGCTGGCGGAGTTGATGCATCTACAGGTATTGGCCGATATCTGCGCGTGGCAGGCACAGGGTCTGCAGGTTCCACCGATAGCGATAAATACCGCGCCGGTGGAATTTCTACGCGATGATTTCGCTGAGACCCTGCTGGAGAAACTGCAACGCTTTGACGTCGACCCGACGCAGATAGAGCTGGAAGTCACCGAGCAGGTTCTCACCGATCGTGGTTCTGCCTTCGTTGCGCGTGCGTTGGGGCTGTTGAAAGAGGCGGGCATGCGCATTGCGCTTGATGATTTTGGTACCGGCCATTCTTCGCTGGCACATCTGCGCGACTACCCGATCGATGTGCTCAAGATCGATCGTAGTTTTGTTGCGCGCATGGTGGACGAGCCATCGATACGCGCCATCGTCGAGGCGGTCGGCAAGTTGGGGCCAAGCCTGCGTCTGGACCTGGTGGCGGAGGGCGTGGAGAGCGCCAGCCAGCGGCAGATATTGATCGAGGCCGGTTATCGGATTGGCCAGGGATTCCTGTACGACCAAGCTGTCAATGCCTCGCAGGTAGCGCAGCGGTTGCGACGGGTGTCGATGGCCTGAATATCAGCGTCCATCACCGTGCTCGGCTTGCACCAGGCGCAACCATGCCTGCGCCGCTGCGGACAGATAGCCACCGCGGCGCCAGGCCAGCACCATCTTCCAGTCCAGCTCAGGCTCATCCAGAGGCACCATCACCACATTCGCGCGCGGGCGGGCGGAGGCGATCATGCGGGGCAACAGGGCGACGCCGAGACCCGCCGCGACCAGCGCTACGATGAAATCCGGTTGGCCGCTGCGGGTGACTTCGCGGGGGCTGAAACCACGTGCCTGGCAGGCACGGATGATATGCCGGTTCAGCAGGAAGCCTTTTTCGAACAGGACGAAGGGGACCTCTGCGAGGTCCTGCAATTGCAGGCTGGCTGCGTTTGCCAAGCTGTGATCGCGAGGCAGCAAGGCAACCAGTGGCTCGGTGCGTACGGGCTGCCACTGCAGGTCATCGGCGACCGGGAGCAGGCTGGCCGCCAGTTCGATTTCGCCGGCTCGCAGACTCTCTTCCAATGCTTCGCTGCCGCGTTCGAGCACGTGCAGTTCGATCTGCGGATGCAGTTGGCGGAAGCGGGCGAACACCGGCGCAAACAGGATGTCGCTGCCCAACGAGGCCAGGCCCAGGTGCAACTCGCCGCGGCGCAGTCCGCGTAGTTCTTCAAGCTCGCGCAGCATGTCCTGGCGTTCGCCGAGCAGGGCCAGGGCGCGCCGGTAGACAATCTGTCCGGCTGGCGTCAGCCGGACGCCGTGGCGGGAGCGCTCCAGCAGCACCTCGCCGATTTCGTCCTCCAACTGGCGGATCGCCTTGCTGATCGTTGGCTGGGTGGCAAACAGGGTCTCGGCCGCGGCCGAGAAGCCATTTTGCCGCACCACTTCCACCAGCATGGAGAGTTGTCTGATGTCCATTCCCAAAAGGAATCCAGTGAATGCAGTGAATTCATTTTAATTATGGATCGGCCAGGCGTACATAGAAGGCATGGAAACGTTGATGCTGTTCTGGCGGCGCTGCCGGCTGGGTCTGCGGCGCGGGCTCCGCCGCAGTGCGTGCCTGCAGATTGCTGCGCTTGTGGCGCTCTGGCTGCTGGCAGAGGGATTGGTGCGGCAGCTCGGTTTGCCCGTGCCGGGCGGGATTGTCGGGTTGGGCGCATTGCTGCTGGTGTTTGCCCTGCGCTGGTGGTCGCCGCTGTCGTTTGCGCGGGGTGCGCGCTTGTTGTTGGCGGAGATGCTGTTGTTCTTCATCCCCGCGGCAATGATCCTGCTGGACAACCGCCAGATGTTCGGCTGGCTGGGACTGAAGCTGCTGCTGGTGGTGGTGGGTGGCACCGTGTTGGTCATGGCGACCACTGCCGTTACCGTCGAGCTGTTGTTGCGATGGAGTGGACGTGATGCTCACTGAGATGGTGGTCCGGCCGGCAACGCAATTGCTGTGGCCGTTGTTCTGGGCAATGGCCACTCTGCTCAGCTATCTGTTGGCCAAGCGGCTTTATCAACGTAGCGGCAAGGCATGGGCATCCCCACTGATCAGCGCGCCGCTGGCGTTGTTGGGGTTGGCGTTCCTGCTGCATGCGAGCTATCACGACTATCTGCGTGGTACGCATTGGTTGGTGGCGATGCTGGGACCGGTGACGGTTGCATTCGCGGTGCCCATCCACCAGCAACGGACGCTGATCGCACGGCACTGGAAGGTGCTGGGGGCAGGTGTGCTGGTTGGCAGTGGTGTGGCGATCGCTTCTGCGTGGCTCATGGCGACGGCGTTGCATCTGTCACCGGAACTCAGGTTGAGCCTGGCACCGCGCTCGGTGACCACCCCATTTGCGATGGATGTGTCCGGACGCATTGGTGGCATACCGGAATTGACAGCAGTGTTCGTGATCATCACAGGTATCTGCGGTGCTCTGTGTGGGCAGGTGCTGCTCAAACTGCTGCCGATACGCAGCGCGATGGCGCGTGGTGCGCTGTTTGGCATGGGCGCACACGGCATGGGCGTGGCCAAGGCGCGCGAACTGGGCGAGAGCGAGGGCGCGATCGCCGGGCTGGTGATGGTGATGGCTGGGGTGTTGAATGTCGCCGCGGCGCCGTTGCTGGTGCTGCTGTTGCAGGCCTGAAACCCCGATGCCCGCTCAGGCGGGGGTATCGCCGGCGCGGGCGTTCTGCAGGCTCTCGCGGCGTCGCGCCAATACCGCCTCACGGTGGGCGATATAGGCATTGGCGCCGAGGATGATCAGCGCTCCAATCACGGTCCAGCGGTCCAGGGTCTCGCCGAACAGCAGCCAGCCCATCGTTACCACCAGTGGCAGCTGGGTGAAGCTGATGGGCGTGAGTGCGGAGACTTCCCCCAGTTTCAGGGCACGGGTCCATAGCAGTTGGCCCAGGGTTCCCATCACTCCGGTGGCGACCAGCCACAGCCAGGCGATGCCGTTCGGCCAGACCCAGACGAACAGCGCCGGGATCAACGACAGCGGCACCCAGAACACATAGGTGTAGAGCACCACGGTATCGGGACCGTCGACGCGGGTCAGCTGTTTGATCTGGATGGCGACCAGAGCGCTGAGTACCGCGGCCAATACCGCGACCAGGCTGCCGAGCTCGAAGCTGTGCGCGCCCGGGCGCACGATCACCAGCACACCGATGAAACCGGTGATGACGGCCGCCCAGCGTCGGATACGGACCTTCTCACCCAGCCACAACACCGCAGCGATGGTGACGAACAGCGGCGTTGAGTACGACAGGGAGATAGCCTGCGACAGTGGCAGATGGCCGATTGCCCAGAAAGCGCACAGCATCGAGGCCAGGCCAATCACGCTACGCAGGAAATAACGTGGCAACTGCTGGGTGCGCAATGGCGCGTGGCCGGGCCGCAGCAGCATCGGCAATAGCGCCAGCAGGCCAAAGCCATTGCGGAAGAACGCTACTTCCTGGGTGGGGACGTAGTCGGTGGCAAGACGGATGGCGACGGCCATCAAACCAAAAGCCATCGCACTACCGAACATCAGCAGGGCAGCGCGCATGGCGGTGGAGCGGGGTGCAGCCAAGGCAGTATTCACCAGCGGGCGCCGACCAGCCTCGGTTCGGGTTCAATCGGCACGCCGAACTTTTCCAGCACGGCGGCCGACACGCGCCGGGCAAATGCCAGCAATTCGGCGCCGGTCGCGTTGCCGTGATTGACCAGTACCAGCGCATGATTGGGCGAAACCCCTGCATCCCCTTCGCGCTGGCCCTTGAAGCCGGCCTTCTCGATCATCCACGCCGCCGATATCTTGCGGTTGCTGGCATCGTTGCCGGGAAACACGGGCAGCGCCGGGTAGTGCTGCAGCAACACATCGATCTGTTCAACCGGCAGGATGGGATTCTTGAAGAAGCTACCGGCATTGCCGAGCACGGCGGGGTCGGGCAGCTTGCGTTGACGGATCGCGATGACGGCGTTGGCGACGTCGGCCGAGACCGGCAATTCGATTCCCATGGCCTGCAGCTCCTCGCGGATGCCTGCATAGTCCAGCTGCAATTCGTGCAGCAACGGCAGACGGAACTCGACGGCGACGATCAGGTAGCGATCAGCCTCGTGCTTGAACAGGCTGTCGCGGTAGCTGAAGCGGCACGCTTCCTGGTCCAGGCGCACCCAGGCCTGCTCCTGCCGGTCCCAGGCCTCGACGACCTGGATGAAGTCGCCGACCTGGGCACCGTAGGCGCCGATGTTCTGGATCGGTGCGGCGCCGACGGTGCCGGGGATCAATGCCAGGTTCTCGAGCCCGGACAGGCCTTCGTTCAACGACCACATCACCAGCTCATGCCAGATCACACCTGCGCCCGCGCGGACGATGGTGTGGTCGGCGCGGTGTTCAAGTGCGGTTATGTCCCGGTTGTCGAATACCAGCACCACATCCTGGGGATCGCCGGCCAGCAGCACGTTGCTGCCGCTGCCAAGTACCAGCAGGTCGGCATCGCCGATGGTGGCCAGGGCCTCGGGCAGCGCATTGGGATCGGCGATGCGCAGCATGCGCGGGGCATGGGCATCCACGTGGAAAGTGTTGAGGTGGCGCAGCGACGCGTTCTCGGTCAGTGACCAGGCAGTTGCGGCATTCGTCATAGCGGTGCGACGGCGCCCCCGGAGGGTGACTCGCGACGGCGGCGGATGGCATCGACGCAATCGCCGATCAGGCGCGGGCCCTGGAAGATCAGGCCGCTATAGCACTGCACCAGCGCAGCACCAGCCGCCATCTTGGCCACGGCATCGGCGCCGGAACTGATGCCGCCAACGCCGATCAGCGGCACTGATTCGGGCAGGCGCGCGCGCAGCCGGCGCAGCACCAGGGTGGATTGACCCAGCAAGGGGGCGCCGGACAGGCCGCCAATTTCCCTGGACAGTGGATCGGCTTCCACGGTGGGCCGGCCGATGGTGGTGTTGGTGGCGATTACGCCATCCACGCCCAATTCGCCGAGCACGCGTGCTGCCGCATCGATGTCGCGATCGCTCAGGTCCGGTGCCACTTTGACCAGCATCGGCACGCGCTTGCCATGTTTGGCGGCCAGCCGCTCCTGTGCTTCACGCAGGCCGGCTACAAGGCGTCGCAATGCCTGCTCTTCCTGCAGTTCGCGCAGGCCGGCGGTATTGGGCGAGGAGATGTTGACGGTGATGTAATCGGCCAGCGGGTAGACCTTTTCCATGCAGATCAGGTAGTCGGAAAGCGCATCGTCATTTGGCGTGTCCTTGTTCTTGCCTATGTTGATGCCGAGCGGGCCGGGGCGGTGCTTGACCGCCTCCACGTTCTTCACCAGCGCATCAACACCGAGGTTGTTGAAACCCATACGGTTGATGATGGCGTTGTGCCGCGGCAGGCGGAACAGGCGCGGCTTGGGGCTGCCGGCCTGCGGGCGCGGGGTGATGGTGCCGATCTCGACATAGCCGAAGCCCAATGCAAACAGGGCTTCGATATGTTCGCCGTTCTTGTCCAGGCCAGCTGCCAAGCCAACCGGGTTGGGGAAGCTCAGGCCAAACGCCGGGGTGGGAAGTGGCTTGATGCGGCCGGCGATCAGCGGCGTGGTACCGGTGCGCCAGGCAAGATCCAGCGCGGACAGGCCCAGGCCGTGCGCGCGCTCGGCATCAAGGGTGAACAAAAACGGGCGGGCAATGGAATACATAAGCTCAGTTCAGCGTGCCAACAAAGGCGCGGGTTTGGTACTCAAAGGCAACCTTGCCATCGACCGCATGCGCATCAAACAGGCGCCGCAGGGCTTCCAGCATCGGGACGTGACGTTCGTGGCCGGCTTGCGGCGCGTAGGAGGAGGACAGCAGCCGACCACGCAGGCCGTCGTAGTCCAGGTGCTGCACGTTCGGCAGCTGCACCAGACCGCGCAGGCCCGGACCAAACCAGTCGCGCATGGTCTGGTCGTCCTGGTAGCGTTCGGCGACTTCGGTGTAGTCGGTGCCGTAGTCCAGCAATAGTTGCTCATAGCCGGCCAGGAACGGCGAGGCATCGAGCAGGCGCGAGTTCCAGTAGACCAGCGCCAGGCCACCCGGGCGCAGGATACGAGTCCATTCCCGACGTACGGCGGACGTGTCAAACCAGTGGAACGCCTGCGCTGCTGCGACCAGATCGACACTGTGATCTGCCAGCGTAGTGGCTTCGGCAGTGCCGCCGACGGATTGGAACTTGGGGTATTGGGGGTGCAGCCATTGATCGGCGGCTGCGCGCATTGCGGCATTGGGTTCCACTGCGATCAACGGATGGCCAGCAGCCAGGAACGGCGCGCTGGAAATACCGGTGCCAGCGCCGATATCGGCGACCAGGGCGGAGTGGGGCAGGCCGATATCGCGGTGCAGCCACTCCAGCAGCGTGGACGGGTAACCCGGTCGATAGCGCACATAGTCCGCTACCCGGCTGCTGAAACGTTGGGTTGAATCGGGTTGTCCCATGCCAGCCTCAGGAGTTCATCGCCGCGAGGCCCGCTAGGCCTCCGAAGAACACAAGGATGGCAATGAAGAAGATGATGCCGATCAACCACAGCGCAGTAGCCAGCCAGCCCAGCACCAAGCCGGCCACAGCCAGACCGTCACCGTCCATTTGGCCGTTGCTGCGGCGGATTTCGCCACGTGCCATATGGCCGAAGATGATGGCGCAGATGCTGCCGATGGCAGGCAACAGGGTCCAGCCAAGAATGCCGGCGACCAGGCTGATCACGGCGTAGCTGCTGGTCTGGCGAGGTGCAGGGATGCTCATCGGGAACTCCGTATCAGCGAATTAAGCCCCTCTCCCGCGCGCGGGAGAGGGGTTGGGGTGAGGGGAAGCTTTTCAGCTAAGCACTCTCCCACTTCAACGCCCCGACCAAGGCCGGGGCAGGCATCATCAAAGATCGAACTTGATGCCCTGGGCCAGCGGCAGCGAGTCGGAGTAGTTGATGGTGTTGGTCTGGCGGCGCATATAGACCTTCCACGCATCCGAGCCGGACTCACGGCCACCGCCGGTGTCCTTCTCGCCACCGAAGGCGCCACCGATCTCCGCACCGGACGTGCCGATGTTGATGTTGGCAATGCCGCAGTCGCTGCCGGCTGCCGACAGGAACTTCTCGGCGGTCTTCAGGTTCTGGGTGAAGATCGACGAGGACAGGCCCTGCGGCACGCCGTTCTGCATGTCGATGGCTTCGTCCAGGGTCTTGTACTTCATCACGTACAGGATCGGCGCGAAGGTCTCGTGCTGGACGATTTCATCGCTGTTCTTCAGACCGGTGACAATCGCCGGCAGCACGAAGTTGCCGGCGCGGTCGATGGCGGTGCCGCCGGTCTCGACGGTGCCGCCGGCAGCCTTGGCCTTGGCGATCGAGGCCAGGAACTGCTGCACGGCTTCCGGGCTGTTCAACGGGCCCATCAGGTTGGCGGCGTCGGTCGGGTCACCGATCTTGCCCTCGACCTGCTTGTAGGCCTTGATCAGCGTGGCCAGCACGTTGTCGTAGATGGATTCATGCACGATCAGGCGGCGGGTGGTGGTGCAGCGCTGGCCGGCAGTACCGACGGCGCCGAACACGATGCCCGGCACGGCCAGCTTCTGGTCGGCGGTCTCGTCCATGATGATGGCGTTGTTGCCGCCCAGTTCCAGCAGGCAGCGGCCCAGGCGCTGGGCAACCTTCTGGTTGACGGTGCGGCCGACCTGGGTGGAACCGGTGAAGGAGATCAGCGGCACGCGGCGATCGTCGACCATCTTCTCCGACAGTGCGGTGCCGGCGTCGTTGATCAGGAAGAACAGGTCCGGGAAGCCGCCGTCCTTCAGCGCGTCATTGCAGATCTTCATCGTGGCAATGGCGGTCAGCGGGGTCTTGTTGGACGGCTTCCAGATGCAGATGTCGCCGCAAATGGCGGCCAGGAACGCGTTCCAGCTCCACACCGCGACCGGGAAGTTGAAGGCCGAGATGATGCCGACCAGACCCAGCGGGTGGTACTGCTCGTACATGCGGTGGCCGGGACGTTCGGAATGCATGGTGTAGCCGTACAGCATGCGGCTCTGGCCCAGCGCGAAGTCGGCGATGTCGATCATCTCCTGCACTTCACCGTCGCCTTCCGGCTTGGACTTGCCCATTTCCAGCGCGACCAGCGAGCCCAGTGCGTCCTTGTGCTTGCGCAGTGCTTCACCGCACAGGCGCACGGCTTCGCCACGGCGCGGGGCCGGGGTGGTGCGCCATACCTTGTAGGCTTCCTGCGCACGGGCGATGACGGTTTCGTAATCAGCCTCGGTGGTGGCCTGGACCTCGGCGATCACTTCGCCGGTGGTCGGGTTCTGCGGCTTGAGGACGCCCGCGCCAGTTGCGGCGGACCATTCCCCGTTACCCATGTAGGTGCCAGCGTTGGTGGCATCCAGAGCCAAGGCCTTGAGCAGCTCGGAAGACATTCAAACTCCTGTTTCTTAACGTGATTTTGGCGCCGTCGGAAACTGCGGGTGGGGCGACGGAATGAGTACTACATAGTATCAGAGTGAACCGATTGGCCTCGTCGGGGGTTGGTCTGGCCGATAGGACGGCGTGTGCCGGGTCCGGCGGCTGTGCGGACGGGGCTGTGCTGCAGGCAAGCGCTGTCGCTTTTGGCGTTTTTCGGCCATATTCGCCACCCTTGGCAGGGGTTTCCCCGGATTCAACAGGATAGACAGATGAACGTGACGATTTCCGATGGGGTAGTGGTTGGCAACACGCTGCCTTTCGTGCTGTTTGGCGGGCTCAACGTGCTGGAGGACCTCGACTCCACCCTGTATGCCGCCGAGCGCTATGTGCAGGTCACCGGCAAACTGGGCATCCCGTACGTGTTCAAGGCCTCGTTCGACAAGGCCAACCGCTCCTCGATCAACTCTTTCCGTGGCGTTGGCCTGGAAGAAGGGCTGCGCATCTTCGAACAGGTCAAGCAGCGCTTCGGCGTGCCGGTGATCACCGACGTGCATGAAGTCGCCCAGGCCGCGCCGGTGGCGGAAGTAGTCGACGTGCTGCAGATCCCGGCCTTCCTGGCGCGCCAGACCGATCTGGTCACCGCCATCGCCCGCACTGGGCGCGCCGTCAACATCAAGAAGCCGCAGTTCCTCAGCCCCACCCAGATCAAGCACATCGTCAGCAAGATCCGTGAGGCGGGCAACGAGCAGATCATCCTGTGCGAGCGTGGCGCCCAGTTCGGTTATGACAACCTGGTGGTGGACATGCTCGGCTTCCGCGAGATGATCGAAGCCACTGGAGGCCTGCCGGCGATCTTCGACGTCACCCACAGCCTGCAGCGCCGTGACGCCGGCAGCGAAGCCTCCGGTGGCCGTCGTCGCCAGGTCGTCGAACTTGCCCGCGCTGGCATGGCAGTAGGCATTGCCGGCCTGTTCCTGGAAGCGCACCCGGACCCGGACAACGCGCGCTGCGATGGCCCCAGCGCATTGCCGCTGGACGTGCTGGAGCCGTTCCTGGCGCAGATCAAGGCGCTGGACGATATGGTCAAATCGTTCCCAGTGCTCGACATCGCCTGATTCGGGAAGGCGCTGCGGTCGGCTGCCGATGTGGCAGCCGGTTGCTGTCGGTTCCACGATGAGGCGATTGCCGCGTAGCGCGTCCGGGCGGGCAGGCCAGCGTTGAAAGACGGCCGATCCCGCCATTGTGCACTTGTCTGCCGCCTGCCCGCGATGACCACGGTTGCGCGGGTGCGCACGGCGCTCCTGCAATGTCTCCCGGTGCGGAATGGCCGATCAGTTCTGGCTGGGGAACCAGCTGGGGGGCGCACGGTGCCATCGCCACGCGCTTTCCAGGATGGGAGTCAGCGCGGTCCACTGCGGCCGCCACCCGAGTTGTTCGCGGGCCTTGCTGCTGGATGCTACTAGCTTGGGCGGGTCGCCCGCCCGTTGTGGCGCGATTTCGAAAGGAATGGCTTTGCCCACGACGGATGCGGCAGCGGCAATTACTTCATGTACGGAAAAACCCTGGCCATTGCCCAGGTTGAAGGCATGTGCGCCCTCATGCTCGCCCATGAAGTCCAAGGCCAGCGCATGCGCCTGGGCAAGATCCTGCACATGAACATAATCGCGCACGCAGGTGCCATCGCCGGTGGGGTAGTCATCGCCAAAAATTTTCAACGCCGGGCCATCGGTCAGCGCGCTGCGTAGTACGTTGGGGATGAGGTGGGTCTCGCAGGCATGCGCCTCGCCGATGCCGTGCTCGGGCAGGGCGCCGGCTGCATTGAAGTAGCGCAGTGCCACCGAGCGCAGTCCATGGGCGTGCGCGGCGTCGGCGAGGACGCGTTCGGCCATCAACTTGCTGGCGCCATAGGGATTGATCGGAGCCTTCGGGTGGTTCTCGTCGATGACATCGTGGATGGGGTTCCCAAAAACAGCGGCAGTCGAGGAGAACACCAGTTTGCTCACCTCATGACGACGCATTGTCTCCAGTAGGTTCAACGTGCCAGTGACGTTGTTGGTGTAGTACTCGTAGGGTCTGCTTACCGATTCGCCAACGAGCGAGCGGGCACAGAAATGCATGACTGCGTCGAAGCGGCGCCCCTTGAAGGCACGCTCAAGGGCGCTGGTATCCAGTAGGTCCGCCTGGATCAGCTCGCCCCAGCGAACGGCGCCCGCATGCCCGGTTGAGAGGTTGTCGAGCACGGTAACCGTATAACCGTGCGCGGCAGCCCATTGCGCCATATGACTGCCGATATAGCCTGCGCCGCCGCAGATCAAAATGTCCCTCATAATCTTGTTCCTGAAGAGATCCGTTTCATGGATGATGGAGTTCGTAAAAGACTATGTGGATAGGGCGCGAATAGAGTACGAAAGAGAGCCGCGTTTTCAATGTGGTTAGCAGAGACATGTATCACGGTCGTCGGCAGGGTTTGCCTTCGGGGCCTAGCAAGTGCGCCTTTGCGCTTGACGAAGAGTTTTAGTTGAAATGCGGAAATTGCGAAAACTAACCGCATCGCTGATGACGGCAGCAAAAGGCAGTAGCTGGTTCACAAAGTGGCTCCAGCGGGTGTCGCCGACTGCACCGATAAGCAACAACGTTGTCGGGTAAAACTCGAACTGATATGCGATCGCGTATACAGTCGGCAACTTGGTTCGCAGGGGTCATACATCTACTGGAGTGCCGCGCGGCTCGCCGGTATCGAGAAGTACAAAGATGACGTTGCTTTTGGAGGTCCTCTGCATCAAATGTTCTGCTCGGTGAAATCTGCCTAGTTCGAAAGCTCATTGCTCAGGGTTGGTGGGCCTCGCTGGCAACGAAGTCTTCATTACGATCTAGGCTGGGGACTTGGAGATGATCGTTGGTCTTCAGAAGGATATTGGTGCTGCCACCTATGCGCCCCATAAGCTCAAGATTGATCTTTTGGCGGCCCCCTTCGCGGCTGAGGTGCGCGAGTTACATCTGTCTGTATGGGCTCCAGATAGGATAGCTGTTGGCGTCACTCAAGTTCAGCGTGAATGGTTGGCTGCGCTCCTCTTGACGGGAAATACTGGCTGGCGGCGGCGCTTGCCTGTAATCTTGGCGCTTGTCTTTTGACTCCGTAGCTCAGCTGGATAGAGCGGTCCCCTCCTAAGGGACAGGTCGCACGTTCGAATCGTGTCGGGGTCACCATCTTTCCGTGCAGTCCGTGGTGACCGCCGCGGGCGGCCAGCCAGTCCCGGTGCGCATGCCGATGCAATGCGATGAAGCTCTGAGTTTCCGTAGTTATGGCCCGGCAGGCCATTCGCACAGTCACGATCATCTGCAGCTGGTGCTACCGCTGCACGGCAGCCTGGAGCTGGAAATCGACGGGCGCGGTGGTCGTCTGGATGCCCTGCGCGGCGCGGTGATCGTTCCGGGGGCGGTGCACGCGCAGGCCGGCAACGGCCAGAATCGATTTCTGATCGTGGATTGCGACAGTGCGATGGTGGGGCGGTCACAGTTGGATCACGGGCGTACCCGTCCATTTCTGGCTGTTTCGACGGCGGTGCGTAGCTTGCTCGGATTCGTGGACATGAGCGGCGGCACAGGCGATAGCGTCGCTCCAGCGGTCGCCAGACATCTATTACCTTTGCTGCTGGACAGTTTGTTTGCGGAGCCCGCTCGATCCGCGGGCGACAGTGTGGGTTTGCAGCGATTGTGCGAGCAGATCCGCGCAGCGCCTGGCCAGGACTGGCCGCTTGCGCGGATGGCGCAGGTGGCAGGCATGGGGCTGACGGCACTGCATGCGGTGTTCAGACGCCAACATGGCGTCACGCCGGGACATTGGTTGCAACAGCAGCGCCTGCAATGGGCGCAGCGCCAGTTGGCCGAGAGCGGGCAGTCGCTGGCGCATATCGCCCAGCAAGCCGGCTTTTCCGACCAGAGTGCCTTTACCCGGGCTATGCGCCGTGCGCACGGAATCACCCCGGGGCGCTATCGGCGCGGCTTCGACGCGTAGTTTGCGTCCAAGGTCGCGTAGCTTGGGACAATACAGGGTGGGCCGGCGGTTGGATGCTGGCGATGTCGCTGAACGTCGGGTGGTTTGATGAAAGAACGGATGTTGTTTGGCATTGGCAATGGCGTGGCCTCCGGCGCGCTCTGGGGCCTGGTGTTCCTTGCGCCGGCCGTGCTCGGGAGTTTCTCGCCGCTGCAGCTGGCCGCGGCGCGTTACCTGGTCTATGGCCTGGTTGCGGTGATTCTGCTGGTGCCGCGTTGGCCTGCGCTGCGGGCTCATATTGGCAAGGCGGATTGGAAGGCGCTGACCTGGCTGAGCCTGCTTGGCAATCTGGTCTATTTCGTGTTGCTGTCCATCTGCGTGCAATGGAGCGGGGGCGGGGCTGCGGCCCTGATAGTCGGCATGGTGCCGGTGCTGGTGGCGGTGGTGGGCGCGCGTGAGCCCGGGGCGGTGCCGCTGTCGCGGCTGGCGCCTGCCTTGCTGCTGTGCGTGGCAGGCGTGGTGCTGATGGGTTACGAGGCCATCGCCTCGACCCACGTGCAAGCGACGGTCACGCAACGGTTTATCGGGTTGCTGTGTGGGGTGGGTGCGTTGCTGTCGTGGACCGCTTATTCGGTGGGAAATACCCGCTGGCTGGCCAAGGTTCCCAACGTATCGGGGCATGACTGGTCGCTGCTGACGGGCGTGGCTACCGGTGGCCTGGCGTTGCTGCTTGCTCCCCTGGCGTTTGCCGATGGCGGGGCCGGCCATGGTGGGCGTGAATGGCTGGGCTTCTGGGCGATGGCTGCAGCGGTCGCGGTGTTTGCCTCCATCCTTGGCAACGCTTGCTGGAATCGGGCCAGTCGTGCCCTGCCATTGACCCTGGGCGGGCAGATGATTGTGTTTGAAACCTTGTTTGGACTGGTCTACGGCTTCCTGTGGCAGCAGCGCTGGCCGGTGGCGGTCGAAGTGCTTGCCGCACTCTGCTTGCTGGCTGGGGTGATCTGGAGTGCTGCCGCGCACCGTCCCAAGGTGCCGACGGTGGCTTCGGCCTGAGGATTCTGCGCAGTCAGGTGGCGAAAGTCCGGCTGTGACCGATCTTTCGCTTGTCGGTTGCAGTAGGCAGGTCAGGGGGGCTGCCAATCACCTGCATTGCAGTCGACCGAGCGTTGGATGCTGCTTGCCGGGTAGATGTCCGACGTTCACGCTTGATGACATTTGCAACTTTTAGCTGCAGCTTGGGCGACGTTGCGCTGATCTGCTTTTTTGCAATGCAGCACTTGACAGCCTGATCCTGGCTGTAGTCTCTTGAAAGGCATGAACAGCCCGCAGCCCAGCGCCATTGTCTCGACGTCGCCTTTCGACGGTCGGACGAGTGCGTCCGGGATTCGCGGCGCCATTACCACCACCACTATTACCGCCACCATTAGCCCGGTGCGGCCCGTCGTCTTCGCGTAACTTCCGAAAACCACGGCCCCGCACCCGGATCAGGATGCGGGGGAACCCCATCCAGATGCGTGTCGGGGCCTCCAGCCGAGGTTCTTCCGATGTCGTCAGTTGCTGTTTTACCCGCCGATCCTGCCGCGGACGCTGTTGTTCGCACCGTTGTGCACAAATTCGGCGGGACCTCCGTTGCCGATGCCGAGCGCTACCGTCATGTGGCGCAGCTGTTGCTGGCGCGCGAGGAGACCGTGCAGGTCACGGTGGTATCGGCGATGAAGGGGGTGACCGATGCCTTGATTGGCCTGGCCAAGGCTGCCGCGGCGGCGGATCCGGCCTGGGATGAGCGCTGGCATGAATTGCGGGCGCGCCATCGTGGGGCCGCTGCGGCATTGCTGGGCGAGCAGTCTGGCGTGACCATCGAGTGGTTGGATGCGCGGTTCGAACGCCTGCGCGAGATTCTGGCGGCGTTGGCAGTTATCGGCGAGTTGCCGCAGGAAGTTCTGGACCGTGTGCAGGGCTTGGGCGAGGTGTTCTCGGCGCACCTGCTGGGTCATCACCTGCAGGCGCTGGGCGAAGACGCCGATGTGCTCGATGCGCGCGACGTACTGGTGGTCAACCACGGCGACCTCGGCGTGGATGTCGACTGGAAGTCCAGTGCCGCCAAGTTGGGCTTGTGGCGCGAAACCCATCCGGCGCGGCGCCTGGTGGTGACTGGCTTTGTGGCCCGTGATCGCAAGGGCAATATCACCACGCTGGGACGCAATGGCAGCGATTTCTCGGGCGCGATCTTCGCTGCCCTGTTCGCCGCCGATGAGCTGCACATCTGGACTGACGTGGATGGCGTGCTGTCGGCCGACCCGCGGGTGGTGCCCGAGGCGGTGCAGTTGGATGCCCTGAGCTACGACGAAGCCTGCGAACTGGCCTATTTCGGTGCCAAGGTGGTACATCCGCAGACCATGTCGCCGGCCATCGAGCGCGGGCTGCCGATCATCATCCGCAACACCTTCCATCCGGATCATCCGGGTACCCGCATCACCGCGGAGAGTTCCAGCAATGGTCCAATCAAGGGGCTGACGCTCAGCCCGGATCTGGCCGTGCTCAATGTCGAAGGCACCGGTCTGATCGGCGTGCCGGGTACGGCCGAGCGCGTGTTCTCGGCCCTGCGCAATGCGCATGTATCGGTGGTGATGATTTCGCAGGGTTCCTCCGAGCATTCGATCTGTTGCGTGGTGAAGCAGGCCGAAGCGGAGTTTGCCCGCGATGCGCTGGCCCAGGCGTTCTCCCATGAGCTGGCGGCAGGACAGGTGCAACGCGTGCAACTCACCACCGGGGTGAGCGTGCTCGCTGCAGTCGGTGATGGCATGGCTGGCCAGCCCGGCGTTGCCGCGCGCCTGTTCGAGTCATTGGGCCGTGCGCAGGTCAATATCCTGGCCATCGCGCAGGGTTCATCCGAACGTAATATCTCGGTTGCCATCGAAGCCTGCGACGCCACCAAGGCGCTGCGCGCCGCGCATGCGGGGTTCTGGTTGTCGCCACAGACCTTCTCGGTGGGTCTGATCGGACCGGGCAATGTCGGTGCAGCCCTGCTTGAGCAACTGTATGCCTCCGAATCTGCATTGCTGGCCAGGGCCAAGCTCGATCTGCGCCTGCGGGCAGTAGCATCGCGCAATCGCATGGTGCTCGATCAGCGCGGCATCCATGGCAACTGGAAGGCCGCGTTTGATTCCGCGGCGCTGCCGAACGATCTTGATCTGTTCACCGAGCACCTGCTGTCGGCGCGGCTGCCGCATACCTTGATCATCGATTGCAGCGGCAGTGCCGAGGTGGCTGACCGATATGCGGGCTGGCTGGCGGCCGGCATCCACGTGGTGACGCCAAACAAGCAAGCAGGCTCGGGCCCGCTCGCCCGCTATCAGGCGATCCGCGAGGCGGCTGCTTCCACGGGTGCGCGTTTCCGTTACGAAGCGACGGTAGGTGCGGGCTTGCCGGTGATAACGACGTTGCGTGACCTGGTTGATACCGGTGACGAGGTAACCGCGATCGCCGGCATTTTCTCGGGCACCCTGGCCTGGTTGTTCAACAAATACGATGGCAGCGTAGCGTTCTCTGAGCTGGTCACGCAGGCGCGCGGAATGGGGTACACCGAGCCGGATCCGCGCGATGACCTGTCCGGCGTCGACGTGGCCCGCAAGCTGGTGATTCTTGCCCGCGAAGCGGGCTATGAGCTGAGCCTGGAAGATGTGGCGGTGGAGAGCCTGGTGCCTGCGGCCCTGCAGGGGGCAAGTGTGGAGGATTTCATGGCGCGCCTGCACGAAGTCGACGCCGGCTTCGCCCAGCGCCTGACTGACGCGCGCGCCCGTGGCAACGTGCTGCGCTATGTCGCCCAGTTCAAGCCAGGCCAGCAGCCCAGTGTCGGCTTGGTTGAGCTGCCCGCTGATCATGCTTTTGCCAATCTGCGCCTGACCGACAATGTGGTGCAGTTCACCACGCGTCGATACTGTGACAATCCGTTGGTGGTGCAGGGACCGGGCGCAGGGCCGGAAGTGACCGCGGCCGGTGTGTTTGCCGACGTGTTGCGGGTGGCGGCAGGCGAGGGGGCGCGATTGTGAGTGACGGCTTGATGGATTCCGCGGCACGCCAGGCGCGGGCATTTTCGCCGGCATCGGTGGCCAATGTGGCGGTCGGTTTTGACCTGCTGGGTTATGCCGTGCCCGATGTTGGCGATACGGTGACGGTGCGTCGCATCGATGCGCCGGAAGTACGGATCGTAGCCATTCGCGGTACAGCGGTTGAGTTGCCGCTGGACGCGCCCAGCAATACCGCCGGCGCAGCGCTGATCGCGTTGCGCCAGGCCTTGGCACTACCGTTCGGCTTCGAGGTGGAGATCGACAAGGGTATTCCGCTGAGTTCGGGCATGGGCGGGTCGGCTGCTTCCTGCGTGGCAGCGCTGGTCGCGGCCAACGCGTTGCTGGATGTGCCGCTGAGTCGCGAGCAGCTATACAGGTATTCGCTGGAAGGCGAAGCAGTGGCCAGCGGCAGTCGTCATGGCGATAACCTGGGCCCAATGTTCCTGGGGGGGCTGGTGCTCTCCACGCTGGAGCGGTTGGTGCCGGTGCCGGTGCCAGCGCATTGGCATAGCCTGCTTGTGCATCCGGATGCAGTGCTGGAGACGCGCCGCGCACGCGAGGCGCTGCAGGGTAGCTATGCGTTGAAGGAGTTTGTCGCCCAGAGCAGCAATCTGGCCCTGGTGCTGGCCGGTTGCCATGCGGGTGATGCGGGCTTGGTGCGGGCAGGCCTGGTCGATGTGCTGGTCGAGCCGCGTCGCGCGCCTCTGATTGGCGGTTTCGATGTGGCCAAGGCCGCTGCGCTTGCTGCCGGCGCGATGGGTGCCAGCATCTCAGGCGCAGGTCCCAGTGTTTTTGCCTGGTTTGAGGACCGTGATGCTGCGTTGGCTGCTGCGCCCAAGGTGCAGGCAGCCTTTGCAGCAGCGGGTTTCGACAGCCAAAGCTGGGTAAGCCCGATCAACAGCCCCGGCGCCAGATTGCTCTAAGCCTGATAGCCCCTCTCCCATCGGAGAGGGATTGGGGTGAGGGGGCCCTTGCGGGGGTCTCGAGTCCAGAGCAGCACACCAACCATTTCGCGGATTTCAAAATGAATTTCATCTCCACCCGCAACGCTTCCCCTCCCGCCACCCTCAGCCAGGCCATCGCCGCCGGTTTGGCGCCTGATGGTGGCTTGTACGTGCCCGAAACAATGCCGTTAGCGCGCACCTTGCGGCTGGGCGATACGCTCGCGGCGACCGCCAACGAGCTGTTGCAACCATTCTTCGCAGATGATGCCTTGGCGGCCGAGTTGCCGACGATATGCGACGAGGCCTTTGATTTCCCCGCGCCTCTGCAGGCCTTGGCGACCCGCAACGATCATGTGCTTGAGCTGTTCCACGGCCCCACCGCAGCCTTCAAGGATTTCGGCGCGCGCTTCCTTGCTGCCAGCCTGTCACGGTTGCGCGCAGGGCAGGAGCGTCCTCTGACTATTGTTGTTGCAACTTCTGGCGACACGGGTGCTGCGGTGGCTGCCGCTTTCCACAACCAGCCCAATCTCCAGGTCGTGGTGCTGTACCCGGATGGGCGCGTATCGCCGCGTCAGGCGCATCAGCTTGGCTGCCTGGGCGGCAATATCCGCGCGCTCCGTGTATCTGGCTCGTTCGATGACTGCCAGGCCATGGCCAAGCAGGCACTGAACGATAGCGACCTGCAGGCGCAGGTGCCGCTGAGCTCGGCCAACAGCATCAGCCTGGGTCGCTTGCTGCCGCAGATGAGCTATTACGCCCATGCCGCGCTGAGTCATCAGGCGGCGCACGGTTCGCTGCTGAATTTCGTCATTCCCACCGGCAACCTTGGCAATGCGATGGCCGCCGTCTTGGCGCGCGCATTGGGGGTCCCGTTGGGGCGCATCGTGCTTGCGACCAATGCCAACCGCGTATTGCCTGACTATTTCAACGGTGGCGAATACAAGCCGAAGGCCAGCCTGGCGACCCTTGCCAACGCCATGGACGTCGGTGCGCCAAGTAACTTCGAGCGCTTGCGCTGGCTGTACAGGGGCAATGATGCTGCGTTGCGTGACGCGTTCACTTCGCAGGCAGTGGACGATGCAAGCATCCGCCAGACCATCGCTCACCGCCATGGTGAGTACGACGAAGTGTTCTGCCCGCATACGGCTACGGCGGTACATGTGCTCGAGCAACTGCGTGCCAGTGGCAGCGCAGCATCGGACCAGCACTGGGCAGTGGCGGCTACCGCGCACCCTGCAAAGTTCGAATCGGTGGTCGAGCCATTGATTGGGCGCGAAGTCGAAGTGCCGCCAGCTTTGGCCGAACTGCTCAAGCGTCCAGCCCATGCCGAACCCTGCGCCCCGGATTACGCCGTGTTGCGCGAAAAGCTGCTTCGTTGAGGTAGTGCCGAGCCATGCTCGGCAGAGGTGCAACTGATAAACCCAGTTGTAGGAGTGGCATAGGCTGCGAAGCCGGGGACGTTTTACGGCGACCAATCTCCGTGATCTGGAGATTTACGAGCTTCGCGGCTAACGGCGCTCCTACAAGGCGGTGTAGGCTGCTCATGTAGTGCCGAGCCATGCTCGGCAGAGGCTTCCTGTACGTCTCGGCCGAGCACGGCTCGGCTCTACAGGTGAGGCCTTAGAACTCGTCGTTGGCCAGCTTCTGCAGCTCGGCAAAATCCAGGATCTCCACCACATTCAGATGCGGCAAGGCGATCAGGCCTTGCTGGCGCAGTTTGGTGAAGGTGCGGCTCACCGTCTCCATAGTCAGGCCCAGATGGTCGGCGATGTCGCCGCGGCCCATCGGCAACGAGACCCGGTTGCTGCTGCGTCCGTTCATGGTCGCCTCGCGGGCGGCCAGGCGGAGCAGGAAGTCGGCCAGCCGTTCTGGTGGCTGCAGACGTGCCAATGCCAGGGCATTGTCCTGGGCCGCGTCCAGCTCCTGGCAGGCGCGTTGCAACAGCTTGCGCTCCAAGTGCGGGTAACGCTGGCGCAGATCGCGCATCTGTGTGGTCGGGACCCGGCAGACGCGACTGTCGGCGATGGCCTCGATGTCGTAACGGTGGTGGTCGCTGCCACTCAGCCCCAGGTAATCACCCGGCAGCACGAAGCCGTTCACCTGGCGACGGCCGTCGGCCAGGGTGCGGACCAGGCGCAGCGCGCCTTCGGTCACTGTATAGACATAAGTGCGCGGCTCACCGGCGCGGGCCAACGTGCTGCCCATCGCGACCGGGGTGGAGACGGTGATCTGCTCCAGCGCGTGCACTTCGTCGCAGGACAGGGCCGAGCAGACGGACAGGTGGCGGACCGAGCACTGCAGGCACTCGCGCACGCCATTGCTTTCTGCCGCAACGGACGAAACGGGGGATTGCTCGGTGCCTTGGGCTGGCCGGGACATGTCTGGGACAGGGGGAATAGTGTCCTAAATTATACTTCATGCGGCCAGACGGGCGGTGTGCGGCTAGAATTGGCGACCGTTTCCCCTTTGAGTTGCAGGAGTTTTGCCCGTGATCAAGCCCCGTACCCCGCCCGGCATCATGGAATTGTTGCCGCGCGAGCAGATCGCGTTCCAGCGCATGCTGGACGTCATCCGCCGCAATTACGAGCGCTTCGGGTTCCTGCCGGTGGAAACCCCGGTGTTCGAGCTGTCGGACGTGCTGCTGACCAAGTCCGGTGGTGAGACCGAGCGTCAGGTGTACTTCGTGCAGTCCACCGGTGCATTGGCCAATGCCGCTGAATCGGCAGACAAGGGTGGGTTGCCGGAAATGGCGCTGCGCTTCGACCTGACGGTGCCGCTGGCGCGCTATGTGGCTGAACATGAGCACGACCTGACCTTCCCGTTCCGTCGTTACCAGATGCAGCGCGTCTACCGTGGCGAGCGTGCCCAGCGCGGCCGTTTCCGCGAGTTCTACCAGTGTGATGTCGATGTGATCGGCAAGGACACCCTGAGCATCCGCTATGACGCTGAGGTGCTGGCGGTAATCTATGCGGTGTTCTCGGAACTGCGGATCGGCAATTTCGCCGTACAGCTGAACAACCGCAAGCTGATGCGTGGCTTCTTCGAGGCGCAGGGCGTGGTTGATGCCGGCCAGCAGGCGCTGGTGTTGCGCGAGGTCGACAAGCTCGACAAGCGTGGGCCTGACTACGTGCGTGAGACTTTGGTTGGACCGGATTTCGGCCTGCCCGCCGACGCGGTTGAGCGCATCCTGTCCTTCGTTGAGGTGCGTTCCAGCTCGCATGCCGAAGCGCTGGCGCAGATTGACGCGGTGCTGGCTGCGGCCGGCGAGTCGGCCAGCGAATCGCTGCGTACCGGTGCCGCCGAGCTGCGCGAGGTGCTGGAACTGGTCAAGGCGTTGGGTGTGCCGGAGACCGCTTACTGCCTGAATTTCTCTATTGCCCGTGGCCTGGATTACTACACTGGCACCGTCTATGAGACCAGCCTGGTGGATCACCCGCAGATCGGCTCGATCTGCTCGGGCGGTCGCTATGAGGACCTGGCCAGCCATTACACCAAGTCCAAGCTGCCGGGCGTGGGCATCTCGATCGGCCTGACCCGCCTGTTCTGGCAGTTGCGCGAAGCCAACCTGATTGACGGCATTGCCGAGAGCAGCGTACACGCGATGGTGGCGTTGATGGACGAGGTGTCGATGCCGCAGTCGCTGGACATCGCCCGTCGTCTGCGTGCTGGCGGTATCAATACCGAAGTGCAGATGGAGCCGAAGAAGATCGGCAAGCAGTTCCAGTACGCCGCCAAGGCGGGCATCCGTTTCGTGGTGCTTGCCGGTGAGGATGAGCTTGCGCGTGGCGTGGTGGCGGTCAAGGACCTGCTGCGCGAGCAGCAGTTCGAAGTGGCCCGGGACGAACTGGCGTCCACCCTGCAGGTGGAGCTGGAACAGACTCGCGCGATGGCGCGCTGAGAAAAAGCCCCGCATAGCGGGGCTTTTTTTATGCCCGGTGTTGACGAGGTCAGCCCCCAGTGCGCCGTGTAGAGCCCAACCAAACTCGGCTAGGGCCAGCCCCGTAAAAAACCAGCCCCCCAAA